>CALUZL010000033.1 GCA_944325295.1 uncultured Erysipelotrichaceae bacterium
GCGGTTATATTCTGGCTTGTATTTTGGGGATTGTCGATTATGGACCAATGCTTGAAGTTATAAACGAAGGTAAAGTCTTTGCCTTGCCGGAATTCATTTTACCGTTTTCAACCGGTGGCATGTTTGAAGAGTATACTTTTAACCCTCTGCTTCCGGCAGCTTTGGCTATCTTGCCGATATCGCTGGTAACAATATCCGAGCATATCGGTGATCATACCGTCTTGAGCAAGATCTGTGGTATCGATTTTTTGAAAAATCCCGGTCTTGATCGCACTCTCATCGGTGATGGTGTGGCTACTTCGGTAAGCGCTCTTATCGGTGGTCCGGCAAACACGACTTATGGCGAGAATACGGGTGTCATCGGTATGACTAAAGTTGCTTCGGTGTATGTTACTTTCGGCGCAGCGTGCATAGCGATCATCATTTCACTTTTTCCGATGGTCTCAGCATTTATTGAAACGATCCCCAGTTGTGTACTTGGAGGTATGTCGATCCTGCTTTATGGAGTTATCGCCTCAAACGGTCTTAAAGTCCTCATCGACAATCAGGTCGATCTTGGAGCACAGCGCAATCTGATCATCGCCAGCGGTATGTTAGTCATTGGATTGGGTGGCGCTATATTCCCGATCGGAAATATCATCTCGCTTTCCGGTACCGCGCTGTCGGCTTTAGTCGGTGTCATCCTCAATCTGGTACTGCCAAGATCTAAATAACAGATTGAGAAGTCCGTATTAATTAAAACCCTTAAATCAAGTGTATTTAAGGAAATAAATAAACGGATCACTAAATATTAAAGTAAAAGGACGCTATTTGAAGATGGTGTCCTTTTTTAGACAGTGGGAAGTCTTGCGTTTAAGGTCAAAAGGCAAGTCAGGCAAAGTAAATCGCTGACACTTGTGTGGTTTGTTATAAAAGAGCTTTGTCAATATGGTTTAGATGCCTTTGAAAAAATGTACGATATTTTAAATTGGGTGATCTGCTATTACAATCTGTACTATTCTTCACTTTGATAGCGGACATCCGCTAAAAATGAACGTTTTGCGAAATAATCGGTGTTCATTATTGCATAGGAGATATTGAAGGCGTTGGCAACAGAGACGTTGACTTCATCTATTTCAGCTTGGGCAAGTGTTTTGTTAGTGAAAGGAATAAAGGTATTGGTCGAGGCCAGATAGATCCCGTCTTTGTTGATCCAATCGGAATTCGGGAAGATGACAAGGGATTCATCTTCAAAGATGTCATTTCCAATGTATAGTCGCGGATCGTACTTTAAACCAAAAAGATTGGCAATCGTCGGTACTTGATCAAACGTCGAGTTTACTTGGGTAAATTGTGTCGCTTCAAGATTTGGATTATACATAAAAAACGGTGTTTTTGAAATGGCATACGTCTCATTTCGATCCATCAGAAGTGAATAAGTAGCGATCTCATCCTCGCTCAATTTAAAAGGATTGTGATCGGAGTAAAGGCAGATGATGGTATTGTCAAGCTTATCGTTTTCTTCAAGCAATTCAAGCAATCTTACCAATGCTTTATCAAGCTCGATCGCTTTTGAAAGATAACGCTTGATCTCGATGGGATATTCCGGATGGACGGCGTCGATCTCTTCAAGGTAGCGGTCACCAAGGGTCGAGCTCTCATCGTAGGGCCAATGAGTACTTGAGGTGATGATAAAACTGAAGAAGCGATCGGAATCGATGAAATGGGGAACAGCTTCTTCGATCAGATCAAGATCGCTTTGCCAACCCTGAATGATATCGATGTCGAGATCATCAAGATTGTAGTATTCATCAAACCCAAAAGACTCGTGCAGATCTTTACGATCATAATATTGATCATACCAATTGTGAAACGAATAAGTGTCATAACCGGCATTTTTAAAAAGGTGGCCTATGGCTTGCGGATAGGCGTTTGTCGGCACTTCGTTGGGCGTACAGACATCGTTATAAGGCACCAATGAAACTCCGGCAATGAATTCACTTTCTCCAGTGGTGCAGCTGTATTTTGGCGTGTAGTGATTGCTGAACCAATAGCCATCATTCATCATCATATAAAGAGTCGGTGTCAATTCTTCATCGATAGCCATGTAGTCAAAAGATTCTACCAAGAGATAGATAAAGTTGTAGTTTTCAAACTCGCCGGTATGCTCATTTTCCAAAGTATAAGTCTTGCTTAAAAGATACTCGTCGATCAATTTGATATCCGGATCTTCTTCTTTTTGCATGGCTTCTAACAAGCGCGAATCATCGATTTTAAGGTTAGTTTCCTCAGGATCTTCACTCTTTTGCGGATCCGGCATGATGAGTTCTATCTCGTTTTCCGGTTCGATGAAAAGGGCGGTGACATCACGGACCAAAAAGTGATCAAGGCCGATCTTATCGATTAAAAGATCGTTGTTGTTGAAACGTCGATAAGTATCTTTAAGACTTATAGCCGTATTTGAGATGTCAAGGGAAAGATAGATGAGAAAGCTTAAAATGAATGCACCAAATAGATCGGCAATCACAAGGAGCAGATCGAAATCTAAACGATCGTCATGGCGATCTTTTATGAAATACACTAAAAGGACAGCCGGTATCAAAAAAAGTGTCCAGTAATACCACTTGGCATCACGAATAAAGGTCAGGACATACTCGCTTATACGGCCGGCGCCATCGGAAACAGCACCAAAAGAATAATAGTTATCCAAAAAGTTTTTAAACTCCAGTTGGACAAAGCCATAGACAACCAATAAAAGCACAATGGCCAATATAAACCATTTGGCGATGCGAAATGGTATGAAAGATATGATCAAAGAAAGGATCATAGACAGCGTCAGATCGAAAAGAGCGATCCTTATGATCGTCATATAGTAAAGATCAAAACCGCCGTAGATATGAAACAGGATCTCGATCATAAAAAAAGAAACAAAAAATAAAAAAAGATTTTTAAAGAACGCCTGATATTTTTTCATAGGAATATTTTACAACAATTTAGCACTAAGTAAAGTTATAATAATGTTATGCAACAATACTTTGTCGATGCAAAACTCAATGTCGGTGATGAGTACAGGCTCGATGATGAGATCTTGTTTCATCTTAAGAAGGTCTTACGAAAGCGCAATGGTTACAACATGCGCCTTGTCGCCAACGGACATCTGTATTTAGGAGAGCTTTTTGACGACACCGCTAAGATCCAAAAGGAACTTTTTGAAGACAGGGAACTGCCCTATGATCTGGTTTTGGCGATGGCTTTGATCAAGAATGATCGTTTTGAATGGGCAGTACAGAAAGCTACGGAACTGGGAGTCAAGCGCATTATTCCACTTATGACCGAACGCACACAGATCAAAGATCATTCACAAGCCAAACGTCTGCTCCGTTATAAAAAGATCGCCAAAGAAGCTGCTGAACAATCATTTAGGCTCATGGTGCCTTTGATCGATGACTTCAAGCGTCTTGAAGACATTGAAACGCTTCATTTTGATAATAAGCTTGTAGCTTACGAAAGGGAAGAGCAACATCTTTTGAGTGATGATCTAAAAAATGATACGATCGTCATCATCGGTCCGGAAGGCGGTTTCAGTGATGACGAATACAGAAGGCTCATCGAAAATGGTTTTGTGAGCATATCGCTGGGAAAGCGCATTTTAAGGGCGGAAACCGCAGCGGTTTGTGCTTTAAGTATTATCGCAAGAGGTATGGAATGAAAAGATATGCAATGATGGTATTGGGTTGTAAAGTCAATGACTACGAAGCTCATTACCTTAAAGAACAGATGGATAAAGATTATAGAGAAGTCAACTTCAACGAAGAAGCCGACGTCTATATTATTTTTACTTGCTGCGTCACAAACACAGCTGAAGCTAAGACCAGGAAATTTATACGTCATGTACGACGTGAGCATCCCGAAGCTTATCTTTGTGTTGTCGGTTGTTATGTTCAAAGCAAACACGATGACAAGATCTTTGAAGATGTCGATCTTTTAGTCGGATCGAAACATAAAGGAAAGATAAAAGAGTATATCGACAGAAAGGAAAAGGCTGATCTTTTTGACAAATTTGAAAACGATCGCTTTGAAGATTTGTTTGTAAATGAATATCGCGGCAAGACAAGAGCTTATTTAAAGATCCAGGACGGGTGTAATCAATTCTGCACATATTGTGTGATCCCTTATGCCCGTGGCGCTGAGCGCTCGGCAGCATTTGCCAAAATCATCGCTCAAGCCAAGATCTTGGCCAAAAATTCAAAAGAAATAACGCTGACGGGGATCCACACAGGGCGCTATCGCGATGAAGACCACGATCTTTACGATGTCCTGAAAGCTCTTTGTGCTATCGATGAGCTCAAGACGATCAGATTGTCGTCGATCGAGATCACGGAAGTCAGCGACAAGATCGCTAAGCTTATGGCCGAAAACGATAAGATCGCCAAACATCTACACATCCCCCTGCAAGCCGGAAGTGACGAGATATTAAAAGCGATGCATCGCCCCTATACGGTAAGCGAGTTTAAAGACCGCATCGCCAAACTACGGGTAATGATCCCGGGACTTTTAGTCTCAACAGATCTCATTGTCGGCTTCCCATCTGAGACCGATGAGCTCTTTATGAAGACCAAGGAAACGCTTAGAGCGATCGGCTTTAGTTTTGTGCATGTCTTTCCTTATGCCAAAAAAGATCATACGGTGGCTGCGACTATGAAAGAGCAGATTAGTGCCGACGAGAAAAAACAAAGGGTACGTGAGATCATAAAGATGCAAAAAGAAATCACCGCTAAGATCCAAGAGAACTATCTCGATAGAGAAGTGTTCGTCTTGGCTGAGATTTTTGAAGATGGTTTTACCTTCGGGCATTCCAAAGAATATCTGCCGGTCTACGTACTGGGAAATTATGCCGGCGGCACTTTTTTAAAGGTGCGCATAACGAAAGTAAAAGATGGTAGAATTATAGGGGAAGTGATCGAAGATGTTGCTTAATGAACTTTTTAAAAACGCACCAAATATCGAGATAAAAGATATCACCGTCGATTCACGCAAGACGATGACTGACGGTATCTTCTTTTGTATCAAAGGTTTTAAAACGGACGGACACAAATACGTGAAAGAGGCGATCAATAACGGTGCAAAGGTCATCGTATACCAAGACGATATCGATACGTCTTTAAAAGCTATCTATATCAAAGTCGATGACGTAGTCAAAGTCCTCAATCAGGTCGCGAAAAAATTCTTTGCCGATCCTTCAAATGAGTTGGAGATGTTTGGGGTCACGGGAACAAATGGCAAGACGACTATCGCCATGCTACTGAAGCAGGTCTTGGATGGCTTTGAACCCTGTGGCTATATCGGGACTTTAGGAGTTGAGTATCTCGACAAGCGAGTTGAAGCCAACTTGACAACACCGCCGATAATCGATCTCAATCGTTATTTAAAGGCAATGGTCGATAGTAATGTCAGGGCGAGCGCTGTGGAAGTATCTTCGATCGGTATCGAGCAAAAACGCATCGATTCAATTCATTTTGACGTAGCGATATTTACTAATTTTACTCACGATCATCTGGACTATCATGGAACGATGGAGAACTATTTCAACAGTAAAAAACGTTTCTTTGATCGATTGCCTTTTGGCACCATCGCCATAACAAACGCCGATGATCCTGTCGGTTTAAAGATCGTTGAAGACACAAAAGCACATGTAGTGACCTACGGCATAAAAAATGAAGCCGATTATCGGGCAAGTGATATCAAGATGGAAGAAAACGGAACTTCTTTTGTGTTAGAACATGAAGGACGAAACTATCTTATAAACACAAATCTTGTCGCGATGTTTAATGTGTACAACCTCTTGGCGCTGATCGCTGCGCTTTCGGAGCGGGGCTATGACCTCGATACCTATATCAACCGGTTGCGAAGCCTCAAGGCGGTACCCGGTCGTATGCACAAGATCGAAGAAGGTCAAAACTTTAATGTCATAGTCGATTTTGCCCACACTCCCGATGGTTTACGAAAAGTCTTTGAATATGCCCAAAAGATAACGCCGTCCTCCAAAAACATCATCAGTGTCTTTGGCAGTGCCGGTGGTCGCGATCGCAGCAAACGCAAGATCTTTGGTGAACTTGCCGACAATTACTGTGACAAGATCATCCTGACCGAAGACGATCCCCGCGATGAAAACCCTGTCGATATCGCCAAGGAGATCGCTAAAGGCATCAAGATCCATGAATATGTGATCGTCGAGACCAGAGAAGAAGCTATCGCTTGTGCCATATCGATGATGAACAGCGGCGATACACTTTTAGTACTTGGAAAAGGGGATGAAGACTTTATCTATCGCAGTTTTGGTAAAGAACCATATCTTGGCGATGATAAGGTAGCAGCAAAATACATAAAGAAGATGAAGGAGGAAAAAAATGAAACTGGCAAAATATATTGATCATACCTATTTGAAGGCCGATGCAAAAAAAAGCGATATTGAAAGATTGTGTAAAGAAGCTGTTGAGTACGATTTCAAAAGTGTCTGCATTAATCCGTCATATATCCCTTTGACAAAAAAACTTCTTGAAGGTAGCGATGTCATGGTTTGTACGGTCGTTGGCTTTCCTTTAGGACAGATGTCGACCAAAGCTAAAGTATTTGAAGTCATCGATGCTTTAGAGATGGGTGCTGATGAAATCGATATGGTGCTCAATATCGGCCATCTTAAAGATCGCGATCTTGACTATGTGACCCAAGAGATCGCTGCTTGCAAAAAGGCTTGCGGTGATCATACCTTAAAAGTCATCATTGAAGCTTGTCTTTTGACTGATGAAGAAAAAGTATTGGCTTGTGAGTGCATTATGCGTGCAGGAGCTGACTTTGTAAAGACATCTACCGGCTTTTCACTCCATGGCGCAACATTTGAAGATGTCGAGTTACTGAAAAAAACGGTTAAAGACAAAGCGAAAGTAAAGGCGGCCGGCGGCGTCAAGACGCACGAGGATTTTTTAAAGATGATCGAACTTGGTGCTGAGCGCATCGGCACATCTTCCGGCGTCAAACTGATGGAGGATAAGTAATGGGCGCTCTGATCGCGACGTGGCTGATGGCTGAAAACGGGGCTAAGAAAGCTATCGATCTTTTAAATGCTGGTAAACCAAGCCATAAAGCACTTATCGAACTCATAAAAGATATTGAAGATGACGTTCACTACAAGAGTGTTGGTTATGGTGGTCTGCCCAATCGTGAGGGTGTGGTCGAGTTGGACAGCGCCTTTATGGATGGTGACGATCTCAGTTATGGTGGGGTCGGGGCTCTGAAAAATATCAAAAACCCGATCGAAGTCGCCTATCTCTTGTCAAAAGAAAAGGCTAATAATTTCTTAGTTGGTCAGGGTGCCTATGAGTATGCCCTGGATAAGGGTTTTAAACCCTGTGATCTTTTAAGCGCCGCTTCAAAAAAGATCTATGAGGATGAGATGAGCAAGCTTGACGATCTTAAAGCCTATGACGGTCATGACACGGTAGGTTGTATCGTTGTTGATGACAAGGGCAAGATGTGTGCCGGCACTTCAACCAGCGGTCTGTTTTTAAAACACGCCGGCCGCCTTGGCGATTCAGCGCTTATCGGTTCGGGATTATATGTCGACAGTGCGATCGGTGGCGCCAGTGCGACGGGAATGGGCGAAGATATCATGAAGGGTTGCCTGAGCTATGAAGTTGTGATGCTGATGCGTACGATGTCACCATCTGAGGCTTGCCGTGTTGCCGTCAGTAACTTTTCAAAGAAACTTGAAAAGCTCTATGGCCAAGCCAGAGACATCTCGATCGTCGCTATGAACAATAAAGGTCAGTGGGGCGCCTACAGCAACATCGATACTTTTTCTTTTGTGGCTGCCGGATATGGTGAGGAACCTAAGGTATACCTCTTTAAAAAGGGAAAGGATGATCACCCATTTTACACTTTGGCGACCAAAGATGACATCGCAAGACTGCAGGCTTTGCAGCGCTAGCGATTTAACTTGTAAAATAGATTTTTTTTAGGTAAAATTAGAAAGCCTTAAAGGAAAGGGGTGTGAAAAGAGATGGCAAAGGTCGTAGTTAAGGAAAACGAAGCTTTAGATGATGCTTTGAGAAGA
Organism: uncultured Erysipelotrichaceae bacterium; assembly: GCA_944325295.1. Lineage (GTDB taxonomy): Bacteria > Bacillota_I > Bacilli_A > Erysipelotrichales > Erysipelotrichaceae > JAHHTG01. The sequence continues at coordinate 8,090 of CALUZL010000033.1, forward strand.
TTTAAAAGACAAGTATCGCGAAATGGCACCCTCATGGAGGCGCGCAAACGTGAGTACTACGTTAAACCAGGTGTTAAACGTAAGCTTAAATCAGAAGCTGCTCGCAAGATCAGAAGAGGTAAATAAGGACGTAAAGTTTGGCTTTACGCCTTTTTTATATGTTATATAATTTAACTGAGGTGAATAAGAATTGGAATATAAAGTGTTGATGTTAGATCTTGATTATGATGAACTCATGAACTTAGCCGGATCGGAAGATCAAAATATAAAAGAACTCGAAAAGCTTTATGGCTGTCCCGTATTTATCAGAGAAGATAAAATACACATCCTGACTGATAAAGAAGAAATCTATGATCGTTTCAGTAAGCATGTCGATACTTTATGCAAACTTTTAAAGAATAAACAAGTTATCACAACAGATGTGATAAATCATTCCTATGAGGCGATCCTTAAAGATGACAAACATCTTTACGACAATCTCAATTTGAAGGTAATTGCCCATGACTTCAACAACCAACCGATCAAGGCCAGAACAACCGGCCAGATGCGGCTTGTCAAGGCCATAGCCGAAAATACGATAACCATCGTCAATGGACCGGCCGGTAGCGGCAAGACCTTTTTAGCTGTGGTCATGGCCCTAAATGCTTTGCGCGAGGGCAAGATCAAAAAGATCGTTTTGACAAGACCGGTCGTTGAAGCCGGTGAATCTTTAGGATTTTTACCGGGTGATCTGAAAGAGAAAGTCGATCCCTATCTCATGCCTTTGTATGATGCCCTCGATGCGATGTTGGGACACGAAAAGGTCGAAAGTCTGATCGAAAGAAAGACGATCGAGATCATACCATTGGCTTATATGCGCGGTCGCAGTTTAAACAGCGCTTTTATCATCCTCGATGAAGCTCAAAATACGACCAGCATGCAGATGTTTATGTTTTTGACAAGACTTGGAACCAACTCAAAAATGGTCATTACCGGTGATCTGAGTCAGATCGATCGCATCATTTCCAAGACGAATACCAGTGGTTTGAAAGAGGCTATCGAAAACTTAAAAGGAGCCGAAAATATTGCTGTTATCAACATGCAAAACAGCGATATCGTGCGCCATCCGCTCGTCAAGGTAATAATCGATCGCTATGATCATTGAAAAAGATCTTCAAGATCGTCTAAATCGTCATTTTTGGTTTGCGGTTTTGACGGTCTTTTGATGTTGGCACTTATATCAAAAGGAATGCCGTTATTTCTGACGGCTTGTCTTAAAAACACATTGATCGCCGTTGTGAGATTCATGCCAAGACTTGAAAACAGCTGCTCGGCTTCTTCTTTTAATTCTTTTTCGATGCGGATTGTTACATTTACAGTCTTATTCATACAAACCTCCAATCTTGCAATTACTGATCATCGATCGCTTTTGTGATCTTTAAGTTCAGACCTTTTTCTACAACTTTGACAGTCAATGCAGCACTCTTAAAATTCTCGCCATCAGCCTGATAATCGAACAGATCATCACTCTCGATTTTTAACTGTTTTACTTTTCTTGTAATGAAGAGTTTATTGTTTAAATGATCACCGTTTAGGTATTGGATAAGGCCATGATACAAAGCAAATGGTGAGCACTTTTCGACGATGGTCAAGTCGAGATAGCCGTCGTTGACTAAAGCTTGCGGGCAGGCATGCTTGCCATTTCCGTAATACTGTCCATTCATGATCGAACAGATATAGTAATTGCCCTTATACGTATCGCCATCGACAGTGATCTTTAAGTCGGTGGCCTTGGGGAAGACGATATTTTTAACGATCGCGCCGATATACGCCGGGCCTCTGGTGACAAAAGTCTTTCTTATCATTCGACTGGCGTCCTCATTTACTCTGGCATCGATACCGACGGAAAGGGTATTGATAAAGCGCTGATCGTTGAAGATACCAAAATCGATCTTTTTAATCGGTGCTTTGATCGTATCGCGAATAATTTTTGCAAGATCGATCTTTTTCTCGCTTTGAAAGAGACGGTAGAAGTCATTGCCGCTGCCACTTGGAATCACGGCTAATGGTTGCTTGA
>CALUZL010000034.1 GCA_944325295.1 uncultured Erysipelotrichaceae bacterium
AATATGTACCGCTAAGCGAAACGATCCGCTCCTTTAAAGAGTTGCTTGAAGGCAAGTATGATGACTATCCGGAGCAGGCTTTCATGTTCTGTGGAGCGATCGAAGATGTCGTCATGAAAGCTAAAGAAATGGGTTATGAAAAAGATTGAGGTGAAGATCCTGACCCCCGGTGGCCTCTATAAAGAGACGATGGCCAGTATCATAAATGTCATCTCCGAGGATGGCCAAAGGGGCATCTTGCCCGAGCACATGCCGCTTGTCATGATCTTGACGATCGGTAAGATGGAGCTTGAAGAGGAAAGGCGTGAGACTTATGCGGTTGCCGGTGGCATGCTTTATTTCAGCGACAACAAGTGCACGATCTTAACGCCGGCCATCGAAAAAAAGGGCGACATCGATATCGCCAGAGCCACCAAGGCTAAGGAGCGAGCTGAAGGTCATCTCAAAGATCCAAACAGCGATCTCAAAAGGGCGAAGCTAGCTTTAGAAAGAGCCCTCAACCGTTTAAATGTCCATTCATTATAGCACAGCAAAACTGTGCTTTTCTTTTGGCAGGTCTTGCGATATCATATATAAAAAAAGTGGCTTTAAAGCCGCAAAACCAATAAATTTAATCACTTTTTTACTAATTCATCATTATACACTATAAAGCCATGACAAAAAAGTCTATATTTTAAGGAAAATATAGAGTATATTCATTAATGTTTTCCTAGGGGAGGTAGATTCATGGAAAAGAAGAAGAGTATTCTTGGTAAGTGGAATACAAAAACGATTGTTGCCACAGCATTAGGGGCTGCCCTGTTTCTGGTATTGTTCTATTTGGTAAAGATCCCTTCACCGATCCCGAATACTAATATTCAGATCGCTTACGGTATCACGACATTCTTCGGTGCCCTTTTTGGTCCGATCGCCGGTTTCCTTGTCGGTTTTGTCGGTCATGCGCTCAACGACGCGATCGCCGGTTTTGGTGTATGGTGGAGCTGGGTCATCGCTTCCGGTGTTGCCGGATTCATCTCCGGTTTAGCTTATCTTAAGCTCGACCTTGAACACGGTCAGAAACCCGGCTTGATGTTCTTTGTGTGGAATATCATCGCTCACTTTGTCGCTTGGTGCTTAGTCGCTCCGGCTTTAGATGTCCTCATCTACAGTGAACCATTCGATTACGTCTTCTTTATGCAAGGTCCGACATCATTCTTGATCGACTGCTTGTCAGCACTTGTCGTAGGTTCGATCTTAGTATACGCTTATGCCGCTACGAGATCATCTAAAGGCAGTTTGGATAAGGAATAAGACAGAGTATTCAAAAACCAGCGTCCTTTAGTAAAGGGCGCTTTTTATTGTTTTAAAGAAAGGACCGAAAATGAAAGAGCCGATTATTGAGTTTAAAGATTTTACATTTAAATACGATGCTCAAAAGAAACCGACCCTTAAGAATATTAATCTTACGATCAATAAAGGGGAAAAGGTATTGATCGTAGGATTAAGCGGCAGCGGCAAATCGACCTTGGGCAATTGTCTTAACGGACTGATCCCCTTTGTATATGAAGGAGAGATTAGCGGCAGCCTAAAGATCAAGGGCAAAGAGACCCGTGAGCTTTCGGTATCGGAACTGTCAAAGACTGTCGGGACGGTCTTGCAGGACAGCGATGGCCAATTCGTGGGTCTAAACGTTGGCGAAGACATCGCTTTTTCGCTTGAAAATGACAACGTCCCTTTAGAGACGATGAAGACCAAAGTCAAAGGTATTGCTGAGATGGTCAATATGGATGATTACCTCGAACAATCGCCCATGGAGCTCTCCGGCGGTCAAAAACAGCGGGTAGCTTTAGCGGGGGTCTTGGTAGACAGCGTCGATATCTTACTCTTTGATGAGCCTCTGGCCAACCTCGATCCGGCAACTGGCAAGACGGCCATCGCTCTGATCGACGACTTGAAAAAAGAGACGGACAGCACCGTGATCATTATCGAGCATCGCTTAGAGGATGTCTTGTATCGTCATGTCGACCGGATAATCCTGATCAAAGAGGGCGAGATCGTCTTGGATGATACCCCAGATAATATTCTGGCTACCGATGTGCTTTTGGATTGCGGCATCAGAGAACCGCTATACGTTAGTGCCGCCAAGTTTGCCGGGGTCAAGATAAATGCCGATATGCACCCTTCCAGTATCGATTCCTTTACCTTGAATGGTGAAGATAAAAAGAAGATCCTGTCTTGGGCTAAAAGCCATATGGCCAAGGTCGATAAACCCCATGACACCCTGCTTGAAGGCAAGGGTCTGAGGTTTTCATACGACGGTCTAAAAGAGATCATAAAAGGGATCGACTTTAAGATCGATCGCGGCGAGATGTTTGCGATCATTGGCAAAAACGGGGCTGGGAAATCGACATTGGCTAAGTTACTCGTCGGTTTTGAGAAAGAAGATGCCGGGACGATCGCACTAGGGGGACGCGACATCAAAAATGACACGATCTTTGAAAGGGGCAAAGAGATCGGCATCGTCCTACAAAATCCCAATCAGATGATCTGCAACACGATGATCTTCGATGAGGTGGCTTATGGCCTTAGAAATGCCGGCAACATCACCGAAGAAGAGATAAAAGAAAGAGTCGAAGAGACCCTTAAGATCTGCGGACTCTATGAATTCAGAAACTGGCCGATAAGTGCTTTAAGCTACGGTCAGAAAAAAAGAGTCACGATTGCCTCGATCTTGGTGATGAAGCCCAAGATCATGATCTTGGATGAGCCGACGGCTGGTCAGGATTATCGCCACTACACCGAGATCATGGAATTTTTGGAAAGACTCAACGCCCAGGGTCAGACGATCATCATGATCACTCATGACATGCACCTGATGCTTGAATATTGTGACCGCTGTATCACTTTAGTCGATGGCACGATCTACTTTGAGGGCTTGCCTTCAAAAGCTTTGGTCGATGACAAGATAACGGCCAAAGCTAATCTGAAGATGACTTCACTTTATGACCTTGCCAAGATGATCGGCATGGAACCTGATGACTTTACTCAGAGTTATATCAACGCAGAAAGGGGAATGCGCCATGAAAAAGACCAGACTGTTCGCCTTTGAAGACAAAAAGACGATCATCCATCGTCTTTCCGGAGTCACAAAACTCATCTGTTTCTTACTTTTGTCTTTCTCGGCTATGTTGACCTATGACATTCGCGTCCTTATTGCCATACTGACCTTTTCCTTTGTGATGGCCAAGGTCGCCAAATTCTCTTTTGGGCGCTATAAACTTGTCATAACCTATCTTTGCGTTTTTATGGTCGCCAACATGCTCCTCAACTTCTTGATCGATCCGGGTTATGGTGAAGAACTGTTTGGTACTAAACATGTCCTTATCGCCTTTAGCGATCATTACACTTTGACCCTTGAGCAGTGCTTCTACCAACTTTGTAAACTGACAAAATACATCAGCATCATGCCACTGGGCCTTCTATTTTTTGCGACAATCGATCCCAGTGAATTCGCTTCGAGCTTAAACGGGATAAAGGTCCCATATAAAGCCTGTACGGTATTCTCTTTGGCTTTGCGCTACTTTCCGGATATCCAAAGAGACTACACCAATATCTCTTTAGCACAACAAGCCCGAGGTATCGACACCTCCAAAAAGGCCAAGCTCTCAAAAAGGATCACCAATAATTCTAAGATCTTATTGCCTTTGGTGTTCTCGACCCTTGATCGGGTCGAGCTCATAACCAATGCCATGGAGCTTCGCGGTTATGGCAAAGCGAAAACGCGGACCTGGTACTCATATCGCCGTTTGGCCAAAAACGATTATCTGGCGATCGCGATCTGTCTTTTAGTACTGGCGTTTGTCTTGTTTATGCGGTTTTTCGTTGTTAAGGATTTCTTCTGGAATCCGTTTATATAGGGGGAATTATGAAACCGATCTTAGTATTTCAAACTGATTTTACTTATAAAGAAGGGGCGGTAGCGGCGATGTATGGCGTCGTCAAAAGCGTCGATCCGACCCTTGAGATAATCGATGCGACCCATGAGATACCGCAATACGATACCTGGTCGGCATCGTTCCGCTTGAACCAATACATGCGGTTTTGGCCAAAGGGTACGATCTTTGTCTCAGTCGTCGATCCGGGTGTCGGCACCAAAAGACGGGCTTGTGTCGCTCTGACAAATGATGGCTATTACATCGTTACTCCGGACAATGGAACCCTGACGCATATTAATGCCACTGTCGGCATCAGAGAAGTCAGAGAGATCGATGAGACGATCAACCGTCTAAGGCGCGATGACAACAAAGCTGTCAGTATCTTTCATGGCCGAGACCTCTTTGGCTATTGTGCAGCTAGGCTGGCAAGCGGGATCATAAGCTTTAAAGAGGTGGGAAAGACCTATCCGGTAAGCGAGATCGTCACCCACGAGATCCTAAAGGCTCAAGTCAGGAAAGATGAGATCGAAGGCATCTTTGAGATCAATGATCCAAACTTTGGCAATCTCTGGACCAATATCACTCTCGATGACTTCTCCAAGCTCTTTAAACACGGCGATATGATCCATGTCACGATCAGACACAAGGATGAGGTCGTGTTTGCTGAGACCGTTCCCTATTACGCCTCTTTTGGCATGGCTCAAGATCGAAGTGTCATGATCTACAACAACGAGCTCAACAATATCGCCATGGCGCAAGTCGTCGGCAATCTTTGCCAAGCGTACGGTCTTGGTTATGGCAAAGATTATCATGTAATATTTAAGAAGGCAGGTAAATAAATGAATAGATTTTTAGTTTTTCAAAGCGATTTTGGTCTTGTGGATGGGGCGGTCAGCGCTATGGAAGGTGTGGCTTATGCGGTCGATGGCGATCTCAAGATCGCCCATGTCACCCATGACATCACCCCCTACAACATCTTCGAAGGCTCTTATCGGTTGTTCCAAACGGTCTATTATTGGCCTGAGGGAACAGTATTTGTCTCGGTCGTTGATCCGGGCGTCGGCTCAAACCGCAAGTCAGTCGTTGCCAAGACCAAAAACGGTCACTACATCGTCACCCCCAATAACGGCACCCTGACCCATATCCACAAATTCTTCGGCATCGAAGCTCTAAGAGAGATCTCAGAGGTCACCAATCGCCGCAAGAATACCGAACTCTCTTATACGTTCCATGGCCGTGATGTCTATGCTTATACGGGTGCCCGTTTAGCCAGTGGCACGATCTCTTTTGAAGAAGTCGGACCGGAACTCGACCTTGATGACATCATCGATCTCGATATCTATGAGACGACGTTTACACCCGACAGTGTCACCGGCCAAGTCGATATCTTAGATGTTCGCTTTGGTTCGCTTTGGACATCGATAACCTATGAGGAATTTAAATCTCTGGGTTTTGCGTTTGGCGATATGATCGAAGTCCATATCTTCAACAATAAGACTGAAGTCTACAAAAACGAAGTCTTATACGGCGCCACCTTCAGTGCCGTTAATGTCGGTATGCCGATCATCTATATGAACTCAGTGTATCGCATGGCTCTGGCGATCAATCAAGGTTCATTTGCTAAAGCCTATTCGATCGGCGTTGGCAATAACTGGTTAATAACATTCAAAAAGATAGTGAAATAAAGACCGGAACCGTCGGTCTTTTTAAAGAAGTTTAGTTGATATTAAAGAGATGACTTGTAGTAAAAGACAATTTATGGGAAAAAGCTAAAGACTTGTAAATGATAATATTTTAAACTACAATTGTAGGTGTAAAAGGAGATTGTTTGCTCATGAGTGTTGTAAGTGTAAGATTTGATGATGAAGAAATGAAGGTTTTAAATGATTTTGCCAAGTTATATGATTGTGGTATATCCAGTTTAATCAAACAGATCGTTTTTCAACGCTTAGAAGACGAATATGATCTTAAAATATTCGCTGAGTATGAGAAAGACAAGAAGAACGGAAATCTGAAAACACGTCCGATCAGCGATCTTTGGAAAGAATTGGATCTATGAGCTATGAAATAGTCACAACTGAGAATTTTGACCGCGCTTTTAAAAAGCTCGATCGTCAAGTACAACGTTTGATCAAAGCGTGGATAGATAAGAATCTATCAGGGACAGATGATCCAAGACGATACGGTAAGCCATTAACTGCCAATCGCATAGTTCCGTGGCGATATAGGATAGGTGATTATCGTCTTTTGGCTGAGATAAACGATAACGATCTGATCATTATCGCGATCGATATTGGTCATAGAAGCAAAGTTTATAGATAAGAGCCAATACTATTTTGTTAGTCGTATAAGAGATGAGATGTGAGAGTAATCATATCGTGGCTACTAAACAGCGACTCAAACAGCTAACTTCTGATGGTCATCATAAATGATGGCCTTTTTCTATACAAAAACGATCTTTGAGGATCAAAGATATCACAAAAAGAAGAAACGAATGATCTCGCTATTTAGGTGGTGACAAAGTCGCGCGTTGATGACAACTATAGATTTATCGCTATACATGGTTTGTCAAAGAGAGTAAAATCAAAACAGTAGGGGATCTAATAATTGAAGATATGGATAGAATATATACAATAGGTGAAGCTGCTAAGATAGTCAATGCCACAGAAGAAACTTTACGGCATTACGATCGTATCGGTGTTGTTAAACCGAGTAAAAGGAATATTGCGAATAAATATCGTTATTATTCTGATGATGATATAGCCAAACTTAAGGCTATACATGTTTTAAAATGTATGGATATGTCCTTGGCAGAAATCAAAGAAATATTAGAGCACGATGACTTTACACATATCTTTGAAGATCAAAGGGCAAAGAACTAAACACGACTTTTTCTGGTAGAGAAGAGAGATTTTCCTATGATGGAGGCTATCTCAGTTTCCGATTGGTGTTTAAAAAGGCCTTGATGGTCATGGCCGTTGTCTCCTTAATGGTACTTGTGGTATTTAGTCTTTACCTTTATAAAAGGACGATCTTTTATATAAGCGACAGCACCAACACCTTAAACGCTGACTATATCTATATCAAGGCAAATGGCCGGCTCGATAAGATCAAAGAGACTTACACAAATGCTGCCGAAGTCATATTGGATATCGAATATATCAAGACGGGCAGCGAAAGAGTGCGTGCCGATGTCTTTCCCTATCATGAAGATGAAAACTTTAAACTTCAAGGGGAAAGACCAATCAAAGAAGGGATCGTCGTCAACCAATTGAGTGATCTCAAGATCGATGACATGGTCACCTTAGAGATCAAAAACGGGACTGAGACTTATGATTATCAAACTAAAGTCGTTGGGATCGTCGATGAGAGCGATGCTTTAAGTGCTGCTATCTATTACGATCTTGATGGCATCTTGGCCGATCTTGAAACAGTCAAGGTCGCTGACAGTGATCTGGCTACACTTATAAGCGAGTATCCCAGCCGCTTTGAAGCTCGGGTCGGATATGAGCGGAGACGACTATCAAAACATCTACGCACCGCTTTATGATCTGCGCATCTTAATGACAAATGACAGCGGGATCTACAGTTTTCTTTTTGATCTTGCCATCATCTTAGTGATAATTGCGATCAACGTCTTGATTTTAGTCTACGAAAGAAAGAGACGAAGACTTTTGGATTATGAGGTCTTGATCATGAATGCTCAGGGTCTAAATGGCGCCAAGATCAAGGCGACTTCGCTTTTGATCAAAGCTTTGATCTTTCTTATAGGCTTATTTATCGCAAGCAGTCTTGGCTATCTCCTTAAAAAGCATTACTTTGAAAGTGTCGTCTTGACAGCTACCGAGTATCTTTTGTTGGTATTTTTGCTTGCGGAACTCTATCTGAACTTTCTTTTGACCAACGTCATCTTTGCCAAAAAAGATCTCGATCTGATCAAAAGACAGGAATGATCTTCTTTATAACCTTAAAAACATAAAAAAGGTGCTTGACTCAAGGCTGAGCTTTAGGTTTAGCACCTTTTGTTTAATAAAATGTGAATGAGTTTGCCAGGTAGTCGAATTTGAGCTTACCGCCGAAAAACGATGTGTTTTTAGTAAGTGAAGAAACATCGATGAAGATGTCGTATAAGACATAGGCCGAGGTCTTGGGGATATCCTCGAAGGTGGCGGTGCAGCTAGTGTTTGCGCAAGCGAGCTTTTCGGACCTGGTCTCTTTATCGCTTGTGAGCGTCAGGGTGTAGGTCTTACCGTTTTGTACCTTGTCCAAAAGTAGAGTTATCCTCAGGTCGCCGTTTTGTATGGAAGCTTCCAGATCTTTGATGATGACATCGTCTATCGGCTCACTTAAAGTCATAAGGCCCAAAAGCCAAAGACTTTCGATTATCACAATGGCGATGAGCACTATCTTTACAAAAGATCTTCGCCTGTCTTCACTTTTTTCCATATCTCTATTATACACGTGGTCAGTCAGTCATGTAAGATCGGGGAGATGCGCTTGTAGAGGATGAAGGTTATAAGGGAGTTGAGGACGGCTTTGATCAGATTGAAAGCCAAGATGAAAGGCATGAGTCCGATGACGGCTTCGACACTTACACCCATGAAATAGGGGGTGACGATCAAATTGGCAACGCCCATGACTAAGACCATGGCGATACAACCAAACACCAAGCTCAATAAAGCTCCTTTTTTGGTCTTGTGTTTGCTGTAGTAAAGACTTGAGACACCGACTAGGGCAGTGGTGGCGATGATGTGCATGATGATGCCGTATAAGCCGCTTTGGGCGCTGACGGTCAGTCCTTGGATGACGCTGGCGATGATCGTGACAGCAATGCCGCTTATAGGCCCATAGGCAAAACCGGCGATGAGGATCGAGATATCAGCGGGATCGTACTCTAAAAAAGCTACCTGCGGGAAGATCGGAAAGTGGATAAAGTACACCAAAACGATCGAGATAGCGATCAGGATGGCCATCCGGGCCATTTTCTTAAGATTTTTTTGATTCATGTTTTTTCCTTCTTTCTATAGAAGCTCTGAAACAAAAAGTCTGTATCTATTCAGGTACAGACTTAAAAAGACGAAATCCATCGTTTCTTTCATCCAGACTTTAACTGTTGGTATAGGACTTTCACCTATTCGGCCTTAAAGGTTCGCGGACTTTACCGCCAGTGAGGAATCACACCTCGCCCTGAAACAGATCTTCTGAAAGAATAATAGCACAAAGAAAAGAAGAGGGAAATATTTTTTTACATTTTGATTTCGATATCGTCGATATCATCGATCACAATGGTCGTATTGTCACTTAGGATCAAAAGGCGCTTGTAGGTGTCGATCTTTTTTAGTGACACCGTCTTTTTTGTATAGCTTCCGCCCGCCTTTTTAAGATCGGGCACAAAATAAGTTATTGTCAGCGATGGCTTTTGTTTGATGTGCTCAAGGAGATAGTTGAGCTTTCGGTCGAGATCGTCTTTTTGATCGTCAGACAGTTCGCGTCTTCTTTGTGTGAAGCGTGAAGTCTCCTTTATCTCTTCCTCAAAACCACTCAGCGCCGCAAAGGGTGAAAATTGGGCGGCACGATCTGCAAGGGGCATCGGCGGATGTTTTTTGGAGCGAAAAGGCTTCAGATCGATGATGTCGGCATACTTGTCTTTGCTCATGAGCGATGACCTCCGATCTGTTTGTTTCTTTCGATAGTGGTGGCTCCATCTTGCAGATCTGCACCTTTGATAACGGCATTTTTGCCATAGCGTTTCTTTAAAGAGATGATGGTCTTTTGGATCGTCGTTTCCGTCTTTATCAGATCGTCTCTTCGCTTTCGCGCTTTTTCAAGCGCGTAGCCATCGCAAAACAGATCTAT
>CALUZL010000035.1 GCA_944325295.1 uncultured Erysipelotrichaceae bacterium
ATAGCGGCTGTTGTCAAAGGGCAATTCGATGGGATTGGCCACAAAATGCTCAACATTATTATTCTTTAAAAGTTCTCTTAGTTCTTTGCCCTCTTTTAACCTTTGCGCGATATCGGCTTCGGTAAAAAGCGGACCGGCATTATAAATATACAACATGCAGTTTACCTCCATACCTATTATATGATCTTGATCACAAGATGGTAAATATCGTTTCCATAACACTCATCAAAATAACCAAGGTGATCGTCGACAAAAGCGTTGAAACCAAGACAGCCGAACTGGCAAACGGTTCATTGCCTTTATACCTCTTGGAAAAACTGGCACAGGTACTTCCAACCGGCATTCCCATGAGCAAGACGATGATCGCTGTGGTCATAAAGTCAAAGTGTAAAAGGACACAAAGACCTAAGACGACAAGCGGGATCGCAAAAAGGCGGATGAGACAGACGACTGTGATCTTTTCGATCATGTCTTTAGTAATTGTGATCTTTTCTGCCAGCATACTTCCCACAAGCATCAAAGAAAAAGGGCCAAGACATGCGGCGATATTGGCTAAAGCCGTATAGGCAGGTCCTTCGAGTTTGATTCCAAAAAGGACAAAGACAAGGCCGATGGCCATGGCGATGATAATACGGTTGGTTATAAGGGCATGCACGATCTCTTTAAAGCTTCTTTTCAGTGACGGATTGAAGATACTTTCGCCGGCACTGTAAGCCATGATCCTGGTCGGAATCAAAAAGACGTTGCAGCAGACGACGCCGACGGAGCCAAACAGTGCTTCAATGACCGGTGTTCCGATAAGGCCGCCATTACTTACTAGCATGCCATAATGCAAGACGGCCGACTCACTTGGCGAAAACCAAGACCATTTTATCTTAGTCAGCAAATACAAGACAGTCTCGATAACGATAGCTGTTGCCAAGATCAAAGCCAAAGAAGTCAAAAGATCAAGACTCATATTTTTGACAAAAGAAATGAAAACACTTGTCGGAAGCAAGACACCGACAGTCATGTCCGAAACAAAGACTTGAGCGTGGGCGGTAAAGATCTTCGTCTTGTAAAGAACGAAACCGATTATCAGATAGATGATGATCGTTAGTTGTGTGTTGATCAGTGCGCCAGTCATAATAATCCCCCTTTTTATTGACCTGTGAATTATAACGCTAAGTAGAGGATTTTACAATTTCAGGCAGGAGAGTCTTTGGTGATGACAGGCATATCTAAAGGATATCTGATCTTTAGGTAAAGACTGCTTGGCCGTTTTTGCGATACATATTATCTTTTTGTTAAACAGATCAGAGGGAATCTTTGATGATATGTCCAAAATATGTCGAAAACGCCAAAAATAAAAACGTGTCTCACGAGATACATTGATGTTTTCGATAATGTGAAACACGTTAACAAATAAAATGGCGTCCACGAAGGGACTCGAACCCCAGACCGTACGCTTAGAAGGCGTATGCTCTATCCAGCTGAGCTACGTAGACACTTAGCTAAGATATAATAGCATCTAAGCAGTTAAGATTCAAGTTTTTTTCTTGCTTTGGGAGACCTTGTAGGTGTAGATACAACCGCAATAATCCTGATGGTAAAGATCAAGTTCGCGGTTCATTTTGTTATTTATATCGATACCTCTATCTTTCTTGAAATCGGCAAAGAGATACTTGGTCTTGCCCTTGGCGATCATCTTACCAAGACGGTTGATGTAGTCAGCGTTTTTATGGTTGGATATCGACATGACGGTAGTGAAGTAGTCAAAACCGTTTTTAGCGGCATAGTCATAGGAGCGTTTCATCCTCTTTCCATAACAATACACACACCGCTTGCCACCCTCTTTCATCGGCCCGTATTTCTTGAGTCCTTCTTGGTAATCGTCATCGTATGGCGGAATGACAAGTTTCATATCGGTATTCAGATGGTCAAGATACCTTTCGAGTTCACCGAGCCGTTTTGCATACTCATCATAGGAGTAGATGTTCGGGTTTTCATAGTAGATCACGATCTTGAAGTACTTGTTTAAAAGTACTAAGGGGTAGACACTGCAAGGAGCACAGCACACATGCAAAAGCAGAGTCGGACGACCTTTGATCTTTTCTAATTCTCTTTTGAATAAACGGTTATAATTCTCACTCATTGTCAATAAACATACTATCACCAAAGGAGAAGAAACGATAGTTATTAGCGATCGCGATCTTGTAGGTATCTAGGATCATCTCCCTTGAAGCAAAGGCGCTGATCATCATGATCAGGGTCGATTTGGGCAAGTGGAAATTGGTGATCAGGGCATCGATCGCCTTGAATTTGTAGGGTGGATAGATGTAGATGTTTGTCGCTTCGCGGCAGGCTTTAAAAGTGCCGTAATTGTTCATGATACTTTCAAGAGTTCTGGTCGAAGTCGTGCCGACAGCAATGATCCGTCTGCCCTCTTTTTTGGCAAGGTTTAAGATGTCGGCGGTCTCTTGAGTCATTTCGTACTCTTCAGAGTGCATGTGGTGATTTTCAACCTCGTCTTCTTTTACCGGTCTGAAGGTGCCAAGTCCGACATGAAGAGTTATATCGGTTATGATAACGCCTTTTGCGCTGAGCTCTTGGTTGAGTTTTTCGGTAAAGTGTAAACCTGCCGTCGGGCAGGCTGCAGAGCCGTTTACCTTGGCATACACTGTTTGATAGCGATCTTTGTCTTTGAGTTTTTCATGGATGTAAGGCGGAAGGGGCATTGAGCCGATCTTATCGAGTATTTCCATGAGGATGCCCTCGTAGTGGAACTTAAAGATCCTGATGCCCTCATCTTTGACTTCGATACATTCAGCTTTTAAGATGTCATCAAAATCGATAATAGTACCCTGTTTTATGGCTTTGGCATTGCCGCAAAGACATTCGACGACATCGTTTTCTTTGATCTTTAAGATCAGAAGTTCAACATGGGCACCGGTTCCCTCTTTGATGCCAAACAGTCTTGCAGGGATAACTTTGGAATTGTTGCGCACTAAGACATCTCCGGGCTTTAGATAATCGATGATGTCATGGAAGCGGCGATGTTCGATCGCCCCGGTTTCTTTATGCAAGATCAAAAGTTTGGAATTGTCGCGCTTTTCGCTGGGGTGTTGGGCGATCAACTCTTCGGGTAAATAAAAATCAAAATCTTCTACTTTCATTAAAAACCTCTTTCATCGAAAGGATATTTTTTCAATATCATTTCTTTGTATTCTAAGAAACGATCGTTTTTGATGGCTTCTCTTGCGCCCTCCATGATCCTTATGAGGAAGCGAAGGTTGTGGATCGACATCAAGCGCATGCCAAGACCCTCTTTAGTTCGGAAGAGATGGTTGATATAAGCCTTGGTATAGTTTCGACAACACTCACAATCGCACTCCTTATCGACCGGGGTAAAATCTTGGGCGTAGATCATCTTTTTGATGTTTATACGCCCTTCGCTTGTCATCAGAGTCCCGTGTCTTGCGATCCTAGTCGGCAAGACGCAATCGAACATATCGACTCCTCTTTCGATTCCGTTTAAAAGATCGTTTACAGCGCCGACGCCCATCAAATAGCGCGGTTTATCTTGCGGGAGATAGCGGATCGCATCTTCGACCATCTTATACATCGTCGGTTTATCTTCACCGACCGAGGTGCCGCCAATCGAATAGCCGTCAAAATCCATCGCTGCCAACTCTTTGGCACAATACTCACGAAGATCTTGATATTCGCCACCCTGGACGATCCCAAACAGAGCTTGATCGTTTAACGTATGGACATCTTTGCCTCTTTTTGCCCATCTCAGAGTCCTTTCGGTCGAGTTTTTTGTGTATTCATAAGTACTGGGATAGGGGATACACTCATCAAAGGACATCGCTATATCACTGTGTAAGTTCATCTGGATCTCGATACTCTTCTCTGGCGAAAGGAACAGCGTACTTCCATCTAAATGCGATTTAAAGGTAACGCCTTCTTCTTTGATCTTGCGCGAGTCAGCCAAAGAGAAGACCTGAAAGCCGCCGCTGTCGGTGAGGATCGGACCGTCATAATTCATGAAAGCGTGAAGCCCGCCGGCTTTTTTGACGATCTCATCGCCGGGCCTTAACCAGAGATGATAGGTATTTGAGAGAATGATTGCCGCTTTGATATTTTTAAGGTCGTCACTTGAGAGAAACTTTACGCTGGCAAGGGTACCGACAGGCATGAAGACCGGGGTATCGACGATCTTGCCAAAGACGTTGAGCTTGCCAAGACGGGCATTAGAGTTTGCATCGCGATGTAACAATTCATATTTAAAATCTTTCATACCTATAAATAATAGCACAACTCCATGGTATAATTAAGCGATGAACAGCAAAGAGATCAAAGCCTACAACTTGCCTAAAGATCAAAGGATCATTTACCACATGGAGACTAAACCTTATATTCTTTTGGGCATCTTTTTGACTGTTGGGTTTTTGATGTTTATGGTGAACGGGATGTTGGCGATCGTAATCTGCTCGGTCGTTATCTATGCAATCATCCTTTTGCCATCCAAGGTCTTGCTTGACTTTACCGATGATTACCTAATCATGTACAATCGCTCCAGCAAAAACGACTGTGTCATGATCTACTATAACGAAATCGTATCCTGGACTTATCGAAAAGATATTCGCGAGGATGAACTCATCGTTGAGCTTGTGGATGGGAGCACGGAAAAGGTGGAGTGTTACAGTCGGACAAAGGTCAGACGGATCATGAGCACTTTTGCCCGTGACAAAGAGATAAAGGTTAAGAAATGAAGATCGTTGCGCTTGATTTTGAGACAGCTAATGAAAGTCCGCTTTCGGCTTGCAGTTTGGGAGTGAGCAGCTATAAAGACGGGGAATTTATCGAAAACAAAGTCATGATGATCTGCCCGCCACCGGCTTACAGGCGTTTTATCTTTACTTATATCCATCATCTCACTCTGGACGATGTGATCGCCGCTCCGGATTTTGCCTATTATTACAGGGAACTGTGTGAACTTTTTAAGGAAGCGATCTTAGTCGCTCACAATGCCCGTTTCGATTTGGGTGTGTTGAACAGTCTTTGTGATTATTACGATCTTGAACGTTTTCACAATCTTTATCTCGATACCGTCAAGATAGCCCGGATCATCTATCCGTTTTTAGACAACCACAAACTGAATACCGTCAGTTCTTACCTCGATATTGAGCTCGATCATCACGAGGCTAAAAGCGATTCCATGGCCTGTCTTTTGATCTTGATCAAAGCGATGGAAGATGTGAATTGTTATGAGATCGAAGATTTCTTAAAACAAATTCATCTGAAACCTTCTTACAATAGATGAAATCAGTTTCTTTTGTTTTACAGGAAGGCGTTTGTATGTTAGTATATCAATATGAAAGAACTAGAAAACCAGGCTTATTTTTGGCAGAAGTTGGATACGTTGTATCTGTCTTCTGATTTGGTGATCACCAACCCCAAGGGCACAAGCGTCGCTGAGTTTCCCGAACTCATCTATCCTTGCGATTTCGGTCATTTGAAGATCCTGAGAGCCGACAGAGAAAAGGAGATCGTTTGTTTCCGAGGCAGTTTGGCAGAAGAGATCAACCAGATCGTCGTCTGCGCCAATATCATCGACAAGAGTATCGAGGTCAAGCTCTTGGTGGGATGCAATCTTGAAGAGCAGGATGCGATCTTAAGATTTTTGAATTCTTTAGATCTTCAAAAAGCTATTTTGGTCAGAAGATCTGATGAGACACCCAGTTGGTCAATGAGTGAGGAATAAAACCTCACTTTTTATAATGATAAAGGAGTAGACATGAGCGATAAGATATTAGTTTTGGATTTTGGCAGTCAATACAATCAACTCATAGCCAGAAGGATCAGAGAATTCGGGGTCTTCAGTGAGCTTTTGCCCCATGAGATAACTATGGAAGAGATCAAAAAAAAGGGTGATGTCAAGGGTATCGTTTTTTCCGGAGGACCAAATTCCGTATATGACGAAGGAAGTTTTCGTGTCGATGAGAATATCTTGAAAAGCGGTTTACCAATACTTGGTATCTGTTATGGCATGCAACTCATCCATCATATGCTCGGCGGTGAGGTCGTCGGGTCAAAGACTAAAGAATATGGCGAGGCCAAGATCGAAGTCAAAGGCTCGAAGTTGTTTGAAGGATTACCTTCATCACAGATCGTCTGGATGAGCCATGGTGATCATGTGTCAAAGCTGGCCCCGGGATTTACTTCCAGTGCGTCGACTGAGACCTGTCCAAATGCCGCAAGTTATGATGAGACAAGAAAGATCTACACCGTTCAATTTCATCCTGAAGTTCGAAACAGTGTTTATGGACTTGATATCTTGAGAAATTTTGTCTTTGGAGTATGTGAGTGTAAGGCTGATTGGTCAATGAAGGACTTCGCAAAAGACTCCATTCAAAAGATCAGGGAAGAAGTGAAAGATGACAAGGTACTTTTAGGTCTTTCCGGCGGTGTTGATTCATCGGTAGCGGCTACGCTTCTTTCAAAAGCCATCGGTAAAAATCTTTATTGCATGTTTATCGACCACGGACTTTTAAGAAAAGATGAAGCTGATCAAGTCGAAGAGATGTGTAAGAAACACATGCCGGATATCAATTTCATAAGGATCGATGCCGCCAAGGTATTCTTGGATAAGTTAAAAGGTGTTGAAGATCCCGAGCAAAAACGCAAGATCATCGGCAATGAATTTGTCTATACATTCCAAAGAGAAGTAAAGAGATTGCTCAAGGATGAAAATATTAAATACTTAGCACAGGGAACACTTTATACCGATGTGATCGAAAGCGGGACAAAAACTGCGCAGACGATAAAATCACATCACAACGTCGGCGGTTTACCTAAAGATATGGATTTTAAACTCATCGAGCCTTTAAACACTTTATTCAAAGATGAAGTAAGGGCACTGGGAAAAGAACTGGGCCTTGATGATGAAGTCGTATGGCGCCAGCCTTTCCCAGGACCGGGTCTTGGCATTCGAGTCATCGGAGCGGTCGACGAAGATCGTTTGCGCATAGTCAGAGAATCAGATTACATACTTCGCCAAGAGATCAAAAGTGCCGGTCTTGAAAGAGATATTTGGCAATATTTCACTGTTTGTTTAAACAATAGGTCTGTCGGTGTAATGGGTGATCAGAGGACCTACGATTATACGGTAGCGATCAGGGCCGTGACTTCGATCGATGGAATGACGGCTGATTGGACAAAGATACCTTACGACGTGCTTGGAAAGATCGCCAATAAGATCGTCAATGAAGTCAGTGGTTGCAATAGAGTGGTCTATGACATAACAAGTAAACCTCCGGGCACTATAGAGTTCGAGTGAGCAGGCTGCTTTAAGACAATATAAACACAAATAATAATACATTCTGAGATCAGTATTTGAATATGACAAGAATATCAATATCACATCTTTCCAAGACTTATCACAACAGAGACAACTCAAATAAATTAGCTCTGGATAATGTAAATTTAGAGTTCTCTTCTTGTGGACTTGTCATTATTCTTGGGTCTTCCGGTTGCGGTAAGACGACTCTTTTGAATATTTTGGCCAAGCGTGATAAAGATTATGACGGCAAGATCGAAGGTCTCTTACCTTCAGATATGATCGATCAAGATTTTAAACTCTTTGAATCGTTGAGTGTTCTTGATAATTTGCTTTTAGTCAGTAAAGATAAAGTTAAGATCGAACACTATCTTAAAGATTTTGAATTGTTTGATCAAAAAGACAAAAAAGTTAAGAAACTTTCTAATGGTCAAAAGCGCCGTCTTCAAGTAATAAGATCATTTCTGAATATGCGTGATCTTTTACTTTGTGATGAGCCTACAGCCGCATTGGATAACGAGATGGCCACTTTAGTCATGGACAAGCTCAAATATTATGGAAAAGATCATCTGGTCATTATTGTAACTCATGACATAGCTCTGGCTGAAAAGTATGCCGATCGTCTCATCGGGATCGAAGATGGTAAGATCATCGAAGATAAGACGTTACATTCCACTCAACATATCACCAAACATCGTTCGATCATCAGACATGGTGTTACCGATCATTTGCGATTTGCCTTCAAGTACTTAAAATCGCGCCCCTTAGCGTATGGTTTGACGATCGTCTTCGTCACTGTAATTATGTTTTTAACATACATTACTTATTCGCTCTTTATGACAGTTCAAAGGGAAAGTAACGAAAAGATCGCTTTTAGGGAACATACAAATCTCATCGTCAGTGAACCCTACAAAGAAAGGCAACCTGTCGACGGATCTGATCGTTTCATTCTCTATGATTACTATACTAAAGATCAAATTACTTCGCTTATAAATTATTGTGATGAGATAGTCGCCGTTCAGATGTATACCGATAGTGACCTCTATTGGCCTATGAATCAATCGTCGGGAAGCAGTGATGGCGCCTCATTTCGAGGAATCGGCGAGGATGAATATCAGCTTCTTTTAGATGAATATTTTGAGAATATGGAAGATTCCTTCTTTTCTAGCGATCTCTATATTGTTGTCGGCGATGAAACGATGACGATTGAAGTTGCCGACCCACCTTACACTTTGCCCGGGCTGATGAATGATGATGCCGCTGAAGCAAATATCAGTTCCATCAAGAATAATTCTTTTGAATTCTATGATATCGTCAGTGATTATGATTTTCCTATAGCTTATGGCAAGATGCCAAGTGGTGATGATGAAGTATTGATTTCATACAATGCAGCCGAGTATCTTCAAGAATTTTATTCAGCTCAGGACATAAGCGGTTTGATTGGTAGAGAATTGACCTTTGGGATCGTGACAGAAAACACGAGATCTGCTCCTTTCGATGAACAAATTCCCAATATTTCAAAAGTCAGGATCGCAGGTATCACAACTATCAGCTTCGATGACGAAAGAGCTCTCTTTTTTGATAATGGTCTTATGAACAATGTTTTCTATGACAGTGTAATCAAGGATAAAGACAGTTATCGATCAGATTATGTAAAGATCTTTATTAATCCTAAAACCGATGTCGATAAAACGCTTAATGAGATCAATAAAGTTATTACCCATAAATACTCAAGGTTTATTGAATACAACCTTTCTTACAGATCTGAAGGTGTAACTTACGATTCTGCTTCTACGCTGCTCATCTATCTTTTGATTTTAGATATTATCTTTTATCTTGGGTATCTTGTAAGCAAGATAGCTGATCTTAAACGCAATCGTAAGGAATCTGACATTCTTAGAAACTATAACTATAATAGTCTTTTCATTGCAACGATCAAGTCGCTCTTTTTGATGTTTATCAGCGCTGTTATCTTTGTTGTATCGATTTACTTTTTGATGCCGATCATCGACGGTTTGGCTCAAACATTTAATTACGCCGCTTTTATGAGCTTTGATGTTTTGGGCATCGCTTTTGTAATATCTGCTATGACGTTACTTATTGTGATCACTAACGGAGCGGTTAAATCATGATCAAGCTGGAACATGTCAAGAAAACTTTTGGCGATCAGATTATCTTTAAAGATTTGAGC
>CALUZL010000036.1 GCA_944325295.1 uncultured Erysipelotrichaceae bacterium
AGAAAAACTCGGCTTAGAGAAGAAGAATTATTATGAAGTTTATAAGGAGCTTTCAAAACTTGAGCTCAAAGATCTAAGGCGCAGTATAGAGGATATCGTCTTTTTGCAAAGACTTATAGACGATCGAAGGCTTATCGACATCTATAAGATCGCGATCACAAAGCTCGCTATCCATCCCGAATATAAAAAACTTTTGGCGGCACTTGCGCCTTATCCGGATCTTGATATTCTATACAAAAAAGAAGATCTCACTGACATCTTTATAGTAAACGCCAACTACGATATCTGGCTTTATGACATCCTTGCCAAAATGGTCGAAAACGGTGCTCACTACGTCGACTTTCCCGCTTTTTTAAATTATGACAACCGTGTGCTGAAGGTCATAAACAACCGTTTGGGGATCGACAATATCGCTCAGATCATCATTAAAAACGACTTCGATCTTAAACGCTGTGCTCTTTGCATAAATAAAAGCGAGATCGATCTTGTGGTTTCACACTTCAAGCGCTATGGTATTCCCCTGGATATCAAATTTTCCTATAAATCCAGTCAGAAAGCACGAAAGATCGCCTCGATCGTTGACCTTTATTTACAATTTGATCTAAAACATTATAGAGAACTCGTTAGTCTTGATCTCTTTGAAAGCGAAGGCCAAAAAGCGCTGTCTGTTTATCTTGGCGAGCATATCGATGATATACCGCTTGAAGAGCTGTCGCGCTTTAAAGATTTTGACAATGACTATTACCAAAGACTGGAGGCTTTGGCTAATGAGGCTCAAAGGCAGTATCGGCCCCTGCTTTTAAAACTGAAGGCGGCAAGCGGTATAAAAGCTGCCTTAAACTTAGCTTTTGAAACGGTTGGTCAAAATGATGATGAGACCCTTTCACTTAAAAACATCATCGAAAAATACCGCGAAGATATCGAAGAAGGCTATCCTTTTTTAAGACAGGAACTTTTGTCATGCCAGATAAAGGAAGATGGCGACGGTTTAAAAGTCATAACCTACGATCAGGAGATATACGGTATCGATCATCTTTTCATCCTCGACCCAAACATCAACAACTATCCCGCTTTTCGTACTAAAGAAGGCTTTCTGAATGAAGATGTCCTAAAAGATACAAACTATCCGCACCTCAAAAGACGCTATGATCTGAATGCGGACCATTTCCATTTTTTCAATTGCAGTTTAGATACGACCTTCATCCTCACTCAGAGCACTCTGGATGGTAAAGGTACACAATACGCCACACAATTTGCTCACTATCCCAAGATTGATCCGCTATATAACGATGAAGACAGACACTTGACCATACCCTACAAGCGAAAACTTAAAAACACCGCCGTCTTCTTTAGGGAAGGCGTCTTGCAGGGGTCCATAAGTGCTTTTGAAAGATATTTTAACTGTCCTTACAGTTACTATTTAAATGATGTCTTAAAGCTCTACGAAGATCAGGACTTCGCCCTGGATGCCGCTTTTGTCGGTGTGCTGTATCATGAAGTCTTAGAGAAAGTCGTGAGTTTAAAAGGCAAAGAATATCCTTTGGACTATAAGGATGTAAGCGATGGCATACTCGCTAAATACAAGTGCCTTTTAGATCATATCTATCCCTTAAAAAAAGAAGAGATCTGCGCCATCATCTACAAGATCGCCAACTCCCTTGACTTGGAGATGGTCTTCCTTGATGACTTTGAAAAGCACAACGGTTATAAACCGACATCTTTTGAATACAAAATAAAAGAATGTTATCTCGATGATGGCGAATACAAAGTAGCAATAAAGGGCATTATCGACAGAGTCGACACCTTCGGGGATTACTTTCGCATTATCGACTATAAGACTTCCGATCACAGTTTGAATGAAAGAGATATCGCCCGCGGTCTCAAACTCCAGCTTTTGACCTATATGATCCTTTATGCGCGCACAAAGAAAATGGTCCCCGCCGGTATCTTTTATCTCAACGCCAAGCACGAGACCATCAATATCGATAAATACACCTATAGTGTAAGGGAAGGTCTTAAAGAAAAGGTGATCGATAATGAAGTCATCTATGAAGAATTTATCAAGGCACATCGTCTAAAGGGGTTATTTTTTGAGATTCAGGATGAACTCGATGATGACGGTCGCCATATAGCGCGCGGTAAAAAGAAGTTTGTCTTGAGCAACACCGCCGCTTTTTCAAAAGCCGTCAAGATCATGGATACGATCTACGCCTATCTTTACGATCAGCTAAAAGATGGCGATATATCCTTAAGCCCTACCGGCGACGCTTGTAAATACTGTCGTTTTCACACGATATGTCACTTCCGTGGTTTATATGACCTGCGCGAAGATATCATCAAAGATCTGGACATAGAAAGAGGAGAAGATGCAGCTGAATGAAGTCCAACTGAAAGCAGTAAATTATGACGGCAATAAAAATACACTGGTATTCGCTTCAGCCGGAGCCGGCAAGACTACCGTCTTGGTCAGTCGTCTCATCAAAAGGATCACTCAGGACATGATCCCTTTAAGCAAGATCGTCGCTGTCACCTTTACGGATGCGGCTGCTTTAAACATGAAAAACCGGTTGCGCACGGCCCTTTTGGAGAAGATCGCCGAAGTCAGTGACGATCAGCGACCCTACCTTGAAAACCAATTGGCCGAAGTTGAAAACAGCAACATCTCCACCATCCATTCCTTCTGTTTGCGGATCTTGCAAGAATACTATTATCTTGTTGATCTCAATCTTAAAAGTGTCAACACCATCATCGATAGTGCTCTCAGTAAACTTGCCAAAGATGCGATCCTTGACGATCTGATTCACGCCTGTCTCCAAAGCGATCCCGAGGGCCTTTATGCCCTCAGTGACAATCTCAGCAGCGAACTTTTCTCTTTTGACATCTTAAAAAAGAGCATCCTTAAAGTCTACAATACCTGCATAAATCAGGTCGATCCCCTAGCTTGGTTAAGCGATCAGATCATCGAAAAAGAGATCTGCTCAAGCGATGATATCGATAGAGAAGTAATGGCTGTATACCACGATGAGATCAAAGACATCCTAAATGAGATAAGCTCAGAATACGAAAAGATCGCCCGCATAGAAAATATCGCCAATCCCGAAAGTTTTCTGACAAAGGCATTTGAGATCAGGGAGATGACAAGGATTACTGATCATCGTGTACTTTTGGAAAGTCTTAAAACAGCACTTACGCCGCTTATAGACATCAGGAAAAACGACGAATACAAAAAACACAAAAATCTGATAGCCAAGCTGAGCTCAGAGATCGCCGATCTGCTGATCGATGAAAAAACCATCGTTAAAACAGAGAACCTGATAAGGCCCCTGAACAATCTATTGATCGAACTTGTAAAAGGACTATACTTTGGTTTTCAGGAGTACAAAAAACGTGAAGGTCTGATCGACTTCAATGACATCGAGCACTTTGCCTATAGGATCCTCACCGCAAACGACAACAAGATCGCCCAAGAACTCAAAAAACGCTATCGGGAAGTAATGATCGATGAATTCCAGGATACAAACAACATCCAATACGCGATCATGTCTTTAATCAGCGACAATGACTTATTTTTAGTCGGCGATATCAAACAATCGATCTATGGTTTTAGAGGAGCCCGACCTCAGATCATGGAAGAACTCAAAGCTAAACCCGATTACAACATAATCCACATCAAGGAAAATTACCGCTCGAAGGCTAATTTAGTCGCTTTCAACAACGAATTGTTTGCTAAGCTCATGAATATCGACGGTAACGGCTTTAAAAAAGAAGATGAACAAATTGCTCCTCTTTCTTTACAAAAGAGTCAAAACCATCCGATCGTCTTTAAGCTTTTATCGATCCCCAAAGATGAGCGGATCGATGTCAAAAGTGCCAAAGCCGAATTATTGATAAAAGCGATCGTCGACGTTCACAAAGAAGGTACGCCCTTTAAAGACATCTGCGTCTTAGTGCGGACCCATGGTGACAAGATCCCGCTTAAAAAAGCTTTTGATCAGTACAACATTCCCTACTATATGAAAGAAAGGGAAGGCTATTTCTCATCTTTTGCGATCGAGATCCTTTTATCTTACTTAAAGCTTATGATCGATCCCTTTGATAAAGTGGCGCTGGTCAGTGTTTTAGGCGGACTTTATGGATATAGCGACGATGATCTTTTGTTGATAGACATCGAGGATGCAAACACGATAAAGGATGATCTTTTCAAAAAGGATTATTCGGCTCTAAAAGAATTCACAAAGGAAAATGACCTGAGTGGTTTTCTCACCTATTTTATTAGGATCAATGACTTCTATGAGCATGTGTTGGATACCAAGGAAAAGGCTAATCTTGACTTGCTTATAAGCAAACTTTCCACTTATGGTGTTTTTTCGATCAGTCAGCTTGCCGACTACATCGAAAAAGTCAGTGAAGATCAAGATGAAGTAGCCTTTGATCTGAGCGAAGATGCCGATGTGGTAAGAGTCATGACGATCCATCAATCCAAAGGCCTGCAGTTTAACACCGTTATCCTTTTTAGCCAAAACGAGAATCGACAAAAAGCCCAAGATGCCCTTTTGACCGACCAATATCTCGGTATCGGTTTTAAAATCTATGAAGCTCCTTACCGTTTGGGACTTGAATCCGTAAGGCGCAAAGCGATAAAGATCAAAGATAATTATGAGGATCTGGCTGAATATGAGCGGCT
>CALUZL010000037.1 GCA_944325295.1 uncultured Erysipelotrichaceae bacterium
TGCTGAATACGGCGTATTTCTTCGTTGCCCAATCCTGCCTGACAGATGCCATAATCGTAATTCTTTCAAATCACTTTCTTATGAGCACCTGTCCCACAAAGGAGGATTTTTTACTATTTTGTACCGAATATCCGATCGCCGGCATCGCCCAATCCCGGAACGATATAGCCGCGTTCGTTTAAACAATCATCTAAAGCTGCAAGATAGATGTCGACATCAGGATGTGCCTTCTCAACAGCGGCAACCCCTTCAGGAGCACCGACCAAACAGACGAGCTTAATGTTTTTAGCCCCTCTTTTTTTGATCATATCGATAGCAGCACAAGCACTCCCGCCTGTTGCCAACATCGGATCGAGCACAAGATTTACTGCTTCATTTAAATTATTAGGAAATTTTGCAAAGTATTCATGAGGCTCAAGTGTCTCTTCATCACGATACAGACCAATGAAACCGACTTTCGCCGTCGGAATAAGATTATTGATACCGTTGACTAAACCCAGACCGGCTCTAAGTATTGGAATGAGCACGATATCATTCAAAAGCTCATATGTATGGCATTCTGCAACCGGTGTTTTTACGGTGACCGGCTTTAGTGGTAAGTCACGGCAAACTTCATAAGCCATAAGTCCGGCAATCTCATCAAGATTTTGTTTAAAATCTTTAGTTTTAGTTTCTTCGTTGCGCATGATCGTCAATTTATGCGTAATCAGCGGGTGATTTAAAATCGTTACCATATCAAAATCTCCTTTTCCAATACATTATAACAAATCACGATTCATTTTTATCATAGAAAAGATATTAAAAATATCAGATCCCTTTGCCATTTTTTAGATTGAACTTGTAAAAGCGATATTAAATTGATATTATGATTAAGCATGTTCGTTTGTCCGAGAGGCTGAAGGAGCCAGCTTGGAAAGCTGGTGTACGGTTCTTCCGTACCGGGGGTTCGAATCCCCCAGCGAACGCCATAGTATTTTCAGTTGCATCATCATGCAACTTTTTTAATTAGAAGAGCACTACTTAAAGCCGTACAGCGTATCTTTGATCAGTTTTGATCGCCTTTAAGATATTTATCCATCCAAGCAGTTATTTCCTGAATCCTTCTCAAACGATGTTTCGGTTTACCGCTTCGTGATAGCTCGTGATTTTCACCTTTGAATCCGAAAAGGCGTGTATCGATCCCCTTCCATTTTAAAGCTGAGAAGATCTGGATCGCTTCTGGGAACGGACAGCGATAATCTTCTGTCGATTGTAAAAACAAAGTTGGCGTATTTGCAGCATCAACATACTTTAAAGGTGAACGATCCCAAAACAGTTCAATTGCCTTTTCATCAAGAGGAATACCGTTTTCGTAAGTCGTATCATAGGCATAATCTGAATAGTAGAGATCAGCAACGCGATTAGAGATAGAACGTTGTGAAGCGGCACATTTAAACCTGTCTGTGTGCGTTATGATCCAATTGGTCATATACCCGCCATAGGATCCTCCCGTAACCCCGAGGCGGTCCTTATCGATATTGGGATAACGTTTTAAGACTTCATCGACAAACTTCATGATGTCCTCATAATCAGTATTTCCATAATGCTTTAGGTAATCGGAAAAATCATCGCCTCTGCCATCTGAACAATGCGGATTTAAATAGATGACAAAATAACCGCAAGCTGCCCAGTACTGCATCTCGTGGTAAAAGACTTCGCCATATGCTGTCTTAGGTCCACCATGAATATCCAAAATCGCCGGATAGGTTTTCTTTGCATCAAAGCCAAATGGCTTTAAGACCCATCCGTTTATATCGTGTACATTAAAGATGCTCATCTTTTGCGGAACGGCTACATAACGATCGGCTAAGACGTCATGGTTAAAGCACGTTATTCTTTTGACCTCAGAGCCAATGTGATAGATCTCTTGAAGGTTCATGTCTTTCATGGCGATCACATACAACTCATCGCCAACAAAAGTCAGATCATCGACCGACCCCTCAAAATCAGTTATAAAGGTAAGGCTTTGACCATCAAAGCGATTTACCAGCGATCTTTCAGCTGCCGTATTGAGAATGTACAGATCATTATTATGATTTATGGCATTATGTGTCTTTCCGAAACGGCAATCACTGCCGATTGAATTAGAAAACATGTACTCAGTTGTATATACCAAAGTCAATTTGCCTTCTTTTACCTCATAAAACGATCTTCCGGCAATACAGGTCTTTTTTGCAGCCAGACAATGGAGTTTTCTGCCAACCATACATATCCCACTGATATACATATCTCTGTTTTCATAGAGCATTTCAAACTTATCCAAAGACACGTCATAACAATAGATACTCGACCACATCTTTTTCATGGACCGATAATCGTTTGCCAGAAGATAGATCTTGCCATCATCGACAATTGCCGATTCAATATCCATTGTGACCGGTGTGATCCGTTTGATCGCAAGAGTCTTTTTATCTACCAAAAAACCGGCATTTCTTGTACCGTTTATAAATCCCTGACCATTGAAGAAAAAAGGATATTCATCAAGGATCAGGTAATCATCGTCATCGTGTGATCGTTTATGATATGCTTTTCTTTCATCGTCACTAAAGGAATAATAATCAGGTGCATCACAATTGATCGTAGCTTGCACAAAGTAATGATTCCGATCGACGACACTGATCTCATTTACGGCAAGCGGTAAGCTGAACATCTCCTTTGATCCGTCATCAACTTTCAAAAATGTCGTCAGGATTTCATCTTGTCTTTCAGATTTCATAATGACGATATCATCATCGACAATAGCGTAATTTATCCTTTTGTCTTCTAATAATATCTCATCTTTTTTGATGCGCGGATCAAGGGCGTGCAGCCTTTGGGTATAATCGTTGTTTTCAATATCTGCTATTGTGTCAATAAACAAAAGCTTATCCCGATAACCGTTTAAATTAGAAAGATAACGATACTTCAACATCAAATCGAGCTCAATAGTTTTCATAGATACAGTCCTCCTTTTTCTATAATAACAGTTTACCATCATAATTGAAATGGTTTTCATTATTTTTGCAATCTCAGATTATATATTGAAAATATCTGTCATTTATCAAAAGACAATCAAGCCAACTGTTGTCATCAGCTCTAATTCAACATCTTTTTAAAATAAATAACTCATGTTTAAAAACACCCTTATTGTTGAACCAAAAAAGTTCGAATTCAGATGATCAGTGATTACTTGTGATCCTAATTTGTCCCTAAAAATAATAAAACCCCTTATTTTACAGGGGTTCTTGAGACAATAATGGTGCGCCCGATGAGACTTGAACTCACAAGCTTATTCAGCCACGGCTTCTGAGACCGTTACGTTTACCAATTTCGTCACGGACGCGTGCCTAATGATTATAACACACTATGATAACAATAGGCTATCATTATTTATCTGATATCCGGCTGCTTTTTCAAATTTCACCAATAGATCGTTTATTGTCAACCCGGCTTTTTCTTTAGCACCGATATCCAAGACGATATCACCCTCATCCATCATTATCAAACGATTTCCGTAAGTAAGGGCATCTTGCATATTGTGCGTGATCATTAAAGTAGTCAGATTATCTCGTTTAACGATCTTATCGATTACAGCTAAAACAGTCTTGCTGGTCTTGGGATCTAAGGCCGCTGTCGGCTCATCCAAAAGCAGTAACCTCGGGCTTACTAAAGTAGCCATCACGATCGTAAATGCCTGCCTTTTGCCACCGCTTAAAACGCTAACCTTTTCACTTAAACGATCTTCAAGGTCAAGATCGAGCGATTTCAATAAGTCATAATACTCTTGGCGTTCACTTTTGGTTATACCTTTTCGCAAGGTATGCTTCTTGCCCCTTCTTTTTGCCAAGCTAAGATTTTCATCAAGTTTGAGGTCCGGACAAGTCCCGGCTAACGGATCTTGAAATACACGACTTATAAAACCGGCTCGTTCATATTCCTTTAGGGAAGTTATGTCTTT
>CALUZL010000038.1 GCA_944325295.1 uncultured Erysipelotrichaceae bacterium
AGAAATCTTCAGGGCAAAGGAAAGATCACAGAAAAAAATATCGAAGATACGCTTCAAGAAATTAGGGTCGCCTTACTTGAAGCCGATGTAAATTATAGAGTCGTAAGTGATTTTCTAAATAAGGTCAAAAATAAGGCTTTAGGGATGGATGTCCTCAATTCTGTAGAACCGGGCCAGCTCATGATCAAAGTCGTCAATGATGAATTGATCGAACTTTTGGGAAACGAGAATACAGGTATCAGCTATAATACAAGTGGTTTAACAAAGATCATGGTCGTCGGTCTTCAAGGAACCGGTAAAACAACACATATAGCTAAAATAGCTAAATTGATGAAGGAAAAGGAAAAAAGAAAGCCTTTGATGATTGCCGGCGATAATATCAGATTGGCCGCTGTTGAACAATTAAAAACGCTGGGCCAAGAGATCGGTGTCGAAGTCTACAGTTCAGACCTCAGCAAAAGTGCAGTCGACATCGTTAAAGAGGGAATTGAATATGCTCGCAAAAACGGCTATGACACCGTCTTGATAGATACGGCCGGTCGTCTTCATATCGATGAAGAGCTCATGAAGGAATTGAAAGATATCAAGGATAAGGTTGAACCTGACGAGATACTTTTGACTGTCGATGCGCTTACGGGTCAAGATATCGTCAATGTGGCCAAATCTTTTAATGAGCTTTTACAAGTCACCGGTCTCATTGTTACAAAGTTTGACGGTGATTCAAAGGGTGGAGGTGTCTTATCAGTAAAAGCGATAACCGGAGTGCCTATAAAGTATACCGGTGTTGGTGAAAAAGTAACTGATTTGGAAGTTTTTTATCCTGAACGACTGGCGCAGCGGATCTTAGGAATGGGAGATGTTGTCAGCCTTGTTGAAAAAGCTCAAGAGCAGATGTCCTATGAAGAAGCTGAAAAAAGTGCTTCTCGTCTTTTGAGTGGAAAGTTTACCATGGATGATCTTTTAAAACAGATTGAGGCTACCCAAAAAATGGGTCCGTTGGCCTCTTTGGTAAAAATGCTTCCGGGCATGAATGACTTGTCAAAGCAACTTGAAAATATGGACGCCGACAATCAGTTAAAGAAGACAAAAGCCATGATTCAATCGATGACTAAAGCCGAAAAAGAAGATCCTTCAATTATGCGAAATTCGCACAAACGACGTGTAGCTATGGGGTCCGGGGTTACGGTCAATGATGTCAATAAACTCATCAATCAGTATGAAAGAACAAAAAAACTCATGAAGCAGATGTCTTCGATGCGAGGATTATTCCACTGATTATCTAGTAATCAGAATTTAGATACATATAAGATGCAAGTCTGATATATGTATCTTTTTTGTTGTTATTATGACCTTGAGTTAGATCTTGCATCTTTTTATAATTTGTGTATGACAAATATTTATCGAAAAGCTGCACTTTCAGATCTTGAAGCAATTATCTCCTTGAAAGATCTTGTAAAGAAAGACATAATCACCAGCGGTTTGGATATCTGGCAGAAAGATTATCCGGATCATGAAATATTGAAAGGGGATATAACTTGCGGGTATGGAAGGATTGTGTGTTTAAATGGAACGATCATATCTTATATGGCTTTAATACCTACAGATATCGATTATGGTAGAGGGTTTTATCATGACTATCGCTTATTGTCTTTCTCAAGGATAATGACTTCACCGAAATATAGAAATCTCGGCTATGGCAAGATGATGATCAGTCAGGCGATCGAAGAAGCAAAGAGTGAATATGATGGTCTTGGCATTACGGTTGACAATATAAATCTGCGCGCCGTAAGTCTGTATCGATCATTTGGCTTTTATAAGGTCGGATCGATAAGAATCAAAGAGGCGAAGAATGTACTGGATAAATACGTACTTCTATTCTGAGTTTTTTTGCTAAGATAGAAATATGAAGAAGCGACTTGCGAAAAGGTATGTACTGTATATTGCACTCTTTTTGTTTTTAGGATTTGTATGCGTCATGGCTTACGATACAAACTTCCATCGCGAGCGAGATGTAATCGTTGATGTAGATGCCGATATAGATGATAACGGTCAAGTTGTGAATGCTGTATTTAAAGCTTCGCTTTCATTTCCCAGTTCACCTTCAATTTTGACTGATAATACCGTTGAACTTAGTTGGTCTGACGACTTTATTGCGAAAGAAACTGAATGTCTGGCTTATTATCAAAACGGGTCTGTAAGAAACTACAAGATTTTCGATATCTCATACGAAGATAATATCAGCGCTATAGGTTATAAGATAGACAGCAAAAATGGGTTTAGCTCTCTTTTAAAAGTCGAGATCACAGTAAGTGCCAATAAACAGAGTGAAAGAAATTCAGGTACTGGAAATGTTGTTTCAAATTATAGGTATAATTCGTTATTTAAACACGGTAGTCGGGCAAATAGCGACTATTTTGAGTACTAGATTAGGTTAATTGCGATATAATTAAAATAAATTTTAGAAAAATTAAAATAAATACTTCCATTAATATTATTTATAAGTTATAATAAATGCACTCCGCGAGGATATTTATTATATCCCAACGGGATATCAGCCGTATAAAAATAAAAAATATGGTTGACAATAATAATACCCAGATGTATTATTATTAAGCGCGTTTTAAGGAAAACTTAAAATGTGTTCGATCTTTGAAAACTGAATAAGAATCTATTAAATCAAACGTCAATTCATTAATTTTGGATATTGGTTATACAGCAGTATAACTATTACCATAATCA
>CALUZL010000039.1 GCA_944325295.1 uncultured Erysipelotrichaceae bacterium
AAGGTCGTTTGATACCGAGGCTTAAATGTCGTGGCAAAAAGAAAGTCG
Organism: uncultured Erysipelotrichaceae bacterium; assembly: GCA_944325295.1. GTDB lineage: Bacteria > Bacillota_I > Bacilli_A > Erysipelotrichales > Erysipelotrichaceae > JAHHTG01. Next base: position 49 of record CALUZL010000039.1, read on the forward strand.
TCAGAGCGATGGTCGACAAGATGATCGAACATGCCCGTGACGGCAAAGAGTATTCCGGTCCGGTATACTTTTCCCATTCCGAATGTCTCGATGATGTCAAGGAAGTAAGCGAGCTTATAAAAAGTGAATTTCCCAAGGTCAAAGATATCGAAGTTTATGATATTGGCACGGTGATCGGTGCCCATACCGGTCCGGGGACAGTCGCATTATTCTTTATCGGTGATAAACGTGAAGATTAGATCAGCTTAAACAGTTGATCTTTTTTAATAGTATTCATCGATCTTGCCCGCAAATCTTTGGGCAAGATCAAGTTTTTCGAGGTATTTCAAAGACATGATGCCAATAAGCGCCAGTATCGCCACGATCACGATATGGATGATATCGAGGTGGTGCAGATAAAAGAGATCATTCATAAAAAGGTAAGCTAAGATCATTCCGATTGTTGAAATTATGAGCAAAGCGATGCGCAAGAGGTCTAAAGGTTTGGATATCGTATAGATGTTGAAGATGACGATGGATGCCATGATGAGGGTATACATCGTGTTGATATTCGCTCTGTCGATAAAGCCGATAAGAGCGATCGCTTCTAAGATCAAACCGACAAGGACAATGGCGATAGCACTGGGGATAGCACGTGAGAGGATATTTGCCAAAAAGCTTCCTTTGATCTTTTCGTACTTGGGCTCAAAGGTCAACACGAAAGCGGGCATCCCGATACAAAGCGATGATACCAAGGTGAGCTGGATCGGGACAAACGGGTATTCTTTTAAGATGAAGATCGAAAGGATGGCTAAAAGGATCGACATGACGGTCTTGATCAAAAACAGCGTAGCCGTTCTCTGGATGTTGTTGATGACACGACGGCCCTCGGCGATGATGTGAGGCATATGGGTAAAATTGTTGTCCATGAGGACGATACCGGCGATATTTTTGGCGCTGTCGGCACCGCCATACATTGCAATGCTGCAATCAGCTTCTTTCAAAGCCATGACATCATTGACTCCATCGCCGACCATCCCGACGGTATGTCCGCTTTTTTTAAGCGTTTCGATCATCAGCGATTTTTGATCAGGCGAGACGCGACCGAAGATGCTGCTGCTTAAGATGGCCTCTTTGAGTTTTTCGTCACTGATGTTTTGGCAATCGATAGGGTTATCGGCATTTTTGATGCCTAGCTCTTTAGCGATATGGGCGACAGTCTTGGCATCATCTCCGGATATGACTTTAAGGCTTAGGCCCTGAGCGTAAAAATAGGTGATCGTATCTTTGGCTTCCTTTCTGATCTCGTCGCGCATAAGGATGATGGCAATGAGATTTCTGTTTTTGGAAAGGGCTAAAAGACGATAACCATTACTCGTGTATCGGGCGATATCAGCCTCTATCTTTGGATCGATCTTTTCAAGACCAAGATAGCTGTAGGCGCCGAAGAGATAGGTATCATTTCCGATCTTGGCGCCGCTGTACTTGTTTTTTGAATTAAAGGGATACTTTTCGGTGATCGTGATCTTTTTTTGCAAAACGAAATAGTCCCTTAAAGCCGCACCGGTGGGATTTTGATCGTTTAAGGCATGAACGATATTGGCGATGATGTCTTCGTCGATTTCACTGTATTTGATGACATCGGTCACGACGATCTTGCCGGTCGTTATCGTTCCGGTCTTGTCAAAACAGATGACATCGGTCCGAGCCAGCGTTTCCAGTGAATACAATTCCTGTGTCAGCGTGTTTTGTCGCGACAGTTTTAAGGCACCGACGGACAAAGCGACTGATGTGAGCAAGATCAGACCCTCCGGGATCATGCCGATCATACTGGCGACCGTTTGGATGATCGCCTCATCCAGGGCGATGCCCGATATGAAGTATTGTTTTAAAAAGAGCAGTAGACCCAAAGGAATGATGATGATCGTTATCGACTTGATTATGAAATTCAGGGCATCCCGCAGTTTTGAGGGTTGTTTCTTTTCTTTTTTTGCTTTTTGTAGGATGTGGTTTATATAGTTGTCTGCACCAACGCTGATGACCCGACAGCGGCCATGACCACCGGTGACAAAACTCCCGGCATAGATGATGTCATCCCTATTCTTGTTTATATCATTGGCTTCACCGGTCAAAAGCGATTCGTTTAAGGCCAGATCGCCTTCAAGCAAGACGCAGTCGCTTAATACCTCGTTGCCAAGACTTAAGACCATGAGGTCATCTTTGACGATCTCTTCGTTTTTGATGATTATTTCTTTACCATCTCTTATAACCGTGGCATGCGGTTCGCTCAAAAGGCGCAACCGGTCAAGCTGTCTTTTGGCGCGAAGCTCTTGAAAGATCCCGATCGCTGTATTAAAAACGACGACGCCCATAAAAAGCATATTGCGATACTCGCCTGTAAAGAGTACCAAGATCGCCAAAAGAGCGTTCAAGCCGTTAAAAAGCGTGAAGAGATTGGCTTGGATGATCTGTTTTACAGTCTTTGAGGTGTGGTCGGTGGTAATGTTTTGCGCACCGGCAGCGATCCTTTGTGCAACTTCCGCACTGCTTAAACCATTTTTGAGGTAGTCACTATTCATGGACAATATTATATACCAAGATAAGTTAGAATATCGTTTGATCAGTAAATGTAATAGGAGATATAGATGTTCGGTATCGTGTACTTGTCAAAGTCTTCGTAAGGGTAGGTGAAATAATACAATGAGTAGTCATCCTCTTGGATCGTTATGTCATCATAGTATGTCCCCTGCGCAAAGGACTCCTTGAATTCATCGGTAAGCGTCGGCTTTGTCAAAAGGGAATCATCGGCAAGTTTTACATCGGCAGCTGTAAACATTTGGTAGTACTCATCGAGGATATTCTGAGCATTCTTGAGATTTTCGTCTTTGGTCTTGGTTATATCGATATCGACACTGTAAGCCAAGCTGTCGATTTTGCCTTCATTGTTGATGTTCAGATTTAAATAGGACTCATAGTTGCGATCGAGGTAGGCGCTGAAGTAATAGCCGTAATCGCTGTAGTATTCATAAGGATCGTCGTGGTACACGTCGAAGCAATCCGCAAAAGCGTCTTCAAGTTTTAAAAGGACAGCATTTACACTGGCGGCACGGTCATTGTAGATATTGTATGAGCGGATGTATTTGGGGATATACAAAGCGATCAGGATAAGTGATGGGACAAGTAATAAAAGCAGGATGTAACGCAAGACTTTTGGCCTTTTGATGTCAAAGGCGTCATAGGCACTATCGATCTTAAAGAGCTTCTTATTGACCTCTTCTTTCATAAAGAGGACATTAGTGCGAGACGATAGTCCGTATTTTTGGGTATACCTTTTGCGCAACCTCTTTTTGGCTTTGGCGATATCGGCCAGCGTCGTATCGTCGTCATAGTCGATATAGTTATCAAGGATAGCACTGTCGATCTTATCGAAAAGAGCACTGTGACGAGCGATCGTCTTAAGTGTCAGACCGCCATAGATCATAAGGACGACAAGGATGATAAAAAGGATGAAAAAAGCACTAAAACCGACAACGTAGAACTCGGTGGAATGAAACACCAGATTATCGATGAGGGCCAGGATGAGCCAGACAAAAAACGTCAAAAAGATTCCCAAGAGCGAGAATTTGAAAATGATCGGCATGATCGAGTATTTGTTTAATAATTTGGTTTCTTCTTTTGTCAGCATAACTTTACCCCTGTCTATATGATAATAAATAAAGAACTTTTTTGTCTAAAATTTAACATATTTTATTATAATACCTGTTGGAGAATTCAGATGTTAAATTTTGTAAAGATCGCATTTACGCTTTTGGCCGGCATCATCGGCTATCTTCTGGCTAAGAAACTGAAAGCACCGGCACCGGCAATGGTCGGCAGTCTTTTGGGAGTCGGTATCTACAACATCGTCTTTGATGTCGCCTATATGCCCGCAACTTTAAAGACTTTCACGCAGGGCATCGCCGGGATGTTTATCGGCCTCAGATTATCAAGGGATGATCTGAAGGATATTAAACGGTTGGCTCTTCCGATAATCGTGCTCTGTTTGTTTTTTACTTTGAATACTTTTATCATTGGCACTTTTATAGCCAAGGTCTGTGGTCTGGACTTGCTTACGGCACTGCTTTCGTGTGTGGCCGGCGGCGTCACGGATATCTCGCTTATCTCGATGGATATGGGTGCGAAGACCTCGATCGTCGCCCTGATGCACACAGTGCGATTGGCTTCGACGCTTTTGATCTTTCCGTCTTGGATCACTTTTTTCACAAAGGCCAAGGAAAAGGAAAGTCCAAAAGCCAAAGATGAAAAGAAGAGAAATGAAGACAACTACTTCATTAAAAATGTCTTTTCCGTTGCGATCGCTTTTCTTTTCGGCTATCTTGGCAGTCTCATCGGTATACCGGCCGGGTCTTTGACAGTGGCGATGTTTGGGATCATGATCTTGCACTGGTTCACACCGCTCATCAAATGCGATCGCTTTGTCAAGACGATTGGTCAACTGTTTGCCGGATCGATCGTCGGTGCGACGATCACAAGGGCAACCCTTATGGCGATCCCGACCCTTTTGGTGCCGATGCTTATCTTGATAGCCAGCTTCTTCTTTGTCGATATGGTGTATGCCGAGATCATGTCCAAAAACAAGATCCTCGATCTGCGCACGGCGATGTTTGCAGCCTGTCCGGCCGGGGCCAGCGATATGGCCCTTATCGCTTCTGACCTCGGTGCCGACTTGGCCAAGATCGGACTCATCCAGGTATTGCGCTTAATATATTCTGCCTCCATCATGCCCCAGATCATCGCCATTTTTATGACTTTTGTCTGAAATGAAAAAAAGTTTGAAAAAAAGTAAAAAAACGTGTTGACAAAAAAGAGGTAAAGTGAGATTATATTTGAGCGCGTTTTAAGGAAAACTTAAAATGTGTTCGATCTTTGAAAACTGAATAAGAATCTATTAAATCAAACGTCAATTCATTAATTTTGGATATTGGTTATACAGCAGTATAACTATTACCATAATCA
>CALUZL010000040.1 GCA_944325295.1 uncultured Erysipelotrichaceae bacterium
AATAGCCAAAGAGCGCCTCAAGGATTTTGATAACGTCATCTATATCAATGCCGATCACGCCGACATCAGCCATTACATAAAGGAAAAGATCGACTTTATAACCTTTAATCTCGGCTATTTGCCAAACAGTGAAAGTCTGATAAGGACACATCCGCAAACGACGATCAGAGCACTCACATCTTCCTTTGATATCTTAAACGATAACGGAATCATAACCCTCATCGTTTACCGCGGTCATGACGGTGCCCTGACAGAATATCACGCAATAGAGAAATACCTGTCCGATAGCCCTTACCTTATAGTCGACACCTACATCACTTATAAAGATCCGTTTGAACCGGTACTCTTTATCCTAAAAAAAGGACCTCGATGATCCGAGGTCAAATATTTTTAAGGGGATAGAATATGCGACGTGCTTACTTCCGTCGGTAAGGTATTTAACCTTACGCTTATATGATATACATTACTTATGGTTTAAAAATAAAGTGATTGTGTGAAGTTATGTGAATTTTCTTCCCTTTATAACAAAATAGAAAAGCTCCTTGCGGAGCTATCTTTTAATAATGATATAAGGGGGATAGAATATTTCGTACTAAGGGGGTTGTACTAGTAAGGCTATATCGACCTTACGCCTATATGATACTTGATACTCATCTATAAAGTTTCGTCAAAATATGTAAAATAATGTGATTTTAATTAGGGGACGATATGCTAAAATTACTTCATGAATCTTAAAAAATGGCTTATCGTACTGATCGTTATCATCATCGTCATAATCGCGATCTTATTCAATATGTTCTTTATAAATCCTAAGGTCATAACCGTAAAAGAGAAGACCTTTACATCGCAAAAGATAACACCGGCTCTCGATGATGTCCTGATCGTCTACTTCAGTGATCTTCACTATGGTACAGCCATCAAGGAAAAGGAGATGCAAAAATTAGTCGCTCTTATAAACAGTTTTGATCCCGATATCGTCTTGTTTGGCGGCGACCTAGTAGATGATATCGCCGAATACGACTTTAAAGAGGGCGAAGAAAAAGATTTCACGGACAAGCTTAAAGCCATCGATGCCCGACTTGGAAAATATGCCGTTTTAGGGAACCACGACCTTGGCTCAAATACCATAAAAGAAACTATCAAAGGCTATCTTACAAATGCAGACTTTGAAGTCCTTGAAAATAACAGTGTCCGCATCTATGATGGCGATTCTTCTATCGAGATCGTCGGCATCGAGTCACAAGTATTGGGAAATCCCGATATCACCAAAGCCTATCAGAATACCGACAAGGACAATCTCATCATCACTCTTTGCCATACTCCGGATATATTTGAAGAGATCGGCGAGGATGACAGTGATCTCATGTTTGCCGGGCATTCTCACGGCGGTCAGATCTATCTGCCGCTCATCAGTAACTTCTACATGCCTCTGGCGGCCGAAAAATACAACAAAGGCGAGTACCATAAGGGGTCCAGCACTCTTGAAGTCACTAATGGTGTCGGTACTACCCTTTTTGACGCTCGCCTGTTTGCGGATAGCGAAATAATCGTTTATCGTCTAAAGACTAACGGTTCATAAAAGCTTCGATCTCTTCAGTTGTATGCAGGAGATCTTTTGCGAGGTTTTCGCAACCTTCTTGCGTAATCAAAAGATCATCTTCGATCCTGATGCCGATGCCTTCATCAGCGATATAAAGACCCGGCTCGTTAGTTATGACCATACCGGCTTTCAAAACTTTTTCTGATGTCGTCGTGATGTCGTGGGTATCGAGGCCTAAATGGTGACCGATACCGTGAAAATAATACTCGCTGACATCTTTTTCAAGACCGAGATTTGGCAAGATCTCACGGTAATAAGCGATGACCATATCGTTAAGATCACGGATCGTGATGCCCGGTCTGGCATTCTCTTCAACTAATTTCTGTGCTCCCAAAACGACGTCGTAGATCTCTTTTTGTCTTCTGCTAAAATGACCGTTTACCGGAAATGTCCGTGATATATCAGCACAATAGTGCTCATGGGCAGCACCGAGGTCACAAAGGAAGAGCGTTCCATCTTCAAGGATTTGATCGTTGTCGCTGTAGTGTAAGGTCGTCGCTCTTTCCCCGCCGGCCGCAATCGTCTTGAAGGCATTCTCTTTACAATCGCGATAGGCCAATGCCAGATCGAAAGCTTTATCGAGGACCATTTCTCTCAGTCCCGGGCGGATCGATCGCATCATCGTTTCGACTCCGTATTTCGTGATGTCGATAGCTTTTCTTATTTTCGCGATCTCTGTTTCGTCTTTGATCATCCGCATAGCGGCAATCTGATCGTGGATATCTTTTATCTCAACGTTTTTATAAGTCGCTTGCAGGTATTCGGCAAACTTATCGGCAGCACTTTTATCCTGTTTTGCATCATAGTGCCAAAGATCGAGATACACCCTGAAAGTGTCATGATAACGGTTGTAGTTGTAAAGATTATTTATGTAATCTTTAAAATCCTCAAGATACATGACGTTTTTTAGACCGCTGATCGCTTTTACTTCCTCAGACTTGAGGCGTGGTCCGACCCATTTTGCCTTGACTTCATCGTAAGGTTCGATAAATATCAGTGCACTTGTGACTTCGTTAGCCTTTCTCAATACAAGGATCATATTTTCACGATCAAGTCCGGTAAGATAATAAAAGTTCCGGTTGACCTTGAAGGGATAGGCCTCATCCTCGCTGCACATCGGTGCCCTGCCGGAGAAAAAACAAATACATTCACCATCATTTAAGACGCTTAAAAGTTTTTCTCTCCTCTTTTCAAACATAGACATTAAAATTACCTCCTACTAAAAAATATCTTCGTTTTCAAGATCGTCACTGCTTATAGTCACGGTCTCTATATTTTCAAGACATTCAGTGATGAGTGTCTCATAATCAAACTTGTCTTCATAATATTCACACTTGTCTTTGCGAGGTTTGGTGACGGGATTTTTCGGGCTGAAGATCGTACAGCAATCCTCATAAGGTAATATCGAGGTCTCATAAGTTTCCAGCCTTTTTGACATGTTGATGATCTCGATCTTATCCATACAACAAAGCGGTCTGACGATCAGGCTCTCACATACGCTTCCGATCACTGTTAAACTCTCGGGTGTCTGACTTGCGACTTGACCGATACTTTCGCCATTGGCTATTGTCAGGATGTGTCGCCTCTTTGCAAGTCGATCAGCTATTCTGTACATCATCCTTCTGAGCAGAGTTATCGCATAGGATTCATCGGCATTGTCATAGATCGCTAACTGCAGATCAGTAAAAGGAACGATGTGCAGTGTGATCTTAGGCTGATAAGCTGTTAAGATCTTTACTAAGGTCTTCACTTTGTCAAGTGCCTGCTTTGAGGTGTAGGGCATCGAGGCAAAATGGATGCACTCGACCTTAAGCCCCCTTTTCATCATCAGACTGCAAGCCACCGGTGAATCGATCCCTCCGGACATCATGACTAAGGCTTTGCCATTGATACCGACCGGATAGCCACCGATCGCTTCGATCTTATCATCTAACAAATAAATGCAGTCTTCCTTAACGATTACATAAAGGATCAATTCCGGATTATGGACATCGACTTTGAGCTTAGTATTTTTGAGTATATGTCCGGCTATCTCGCGATTGATCATGTCGCTGTTTAAGGGAAAGTGTTTATCCGAACGACGGGCTTTGACCTTAAATGTCTTATAAGACTTTTTTTGGGCTATCTGCAGTGCCTTCGCTTTGACGTCTTGCATATCTCTTAAACACCTTATGGCGCCGCTGTAATTAGAAAGACCGTAGACTGTTTTGAGTCGGTCACAAACAGCCTCGTAATCTTCACCGTTCAATACGATATAGATCGCATCATGAGCCTTATTAAAAGTCAAACGAGAAAACAGGGCAAGCCGATCTTTGATGTTGACTAAAAGGCGATTTATAAATTCTTTGCGGTTTTTTTTTTTTTTTTTCAGTTCGCCAAAGCGACAAAGGATATAATCATATTCAATTCTTTCCATATTTTTGTATGCTCTCTTTCAGTGTTTCAATAAAGGTGTCGATCTCTTCTTTGCGATTGCCGTAGTCAAAAGAGATCCTCAGCGCATGATCGCTATCGATGCCCATGGCTGCCAGGGTCCGTGACGGTTCATTTTCTTTTGAGCCGCAGGTCGATTTTCCCGACACCATTATCCCTTTAAGGTTCAAGGCATTGATCAAGACCTCT
>CALUZL010000041.1 GCA_944325295.1 uncultured Erysipelotrichaceae bacterium
CATTATCTCAAAAGCCTTTTTGATCCATTCCGCTTTCATACGATAGAGGACTTCGGTCTTATCGATCAGTCCGTCATAGATCTCCGATCCGTTCATCCCGATCAACAGTTCACATTTGATCCCCCAAGCATTTTCTAAAGCGTGAAGTTGATCGACATTTCGGCCTGACGCCAGTGAAAAATAGATGCCTCTTTTACTCATCTCCTGAATAGCCTTTGTGGCTAGAGGCGATAGCGGGTTGTGCTTTTTTACCAGCGTATTATCGATGTCGGCGACGACTAATTTGATATCTTTCAATTTTTCCATACGCGTCTTATTTTATATCGAAATCCTTTAAAGTTCTAGTTAATTTAAAGTAAAATTAATACGATGGAGGACGATTTATATGTATTATAAAAAACTTGTCGGCAAAAGAGTGTACCTCTCTCCGGCTGATATCGATAATGAAGTTAAGTTTATGACCAAATGGCTCAATGAAGATGAAGATCTGATCTATCAAAACGGTTTTTATCGCTCTTTACTTGGTGAGGGGAAGGTCAAAGAGATGTTAGAAAAATGGAATGAGGGACCCTACATGTTTTCGATCATAAATGAAAACGATGAGTTCATGGGCCATGTCTCTTTATTTAATGCTAATGGTCGCTCTTTGACACTTGGCATCTATTTAGCCAGCGAATTTCGAAGCAAGGGTTATGGCAGTGAAGCGATGCGGCTTGTCAGCGATTATGTCTTTGATGAGTTGGGATATGAGAATATCCATCTTGAAGTGTTCAGCTATAATACCGGTGCAATCAAATTTTATAAGCGCGTCGGTTTTAAGATCTGTGGTGTATGGCACAATGAAAGATACGCTCACGGTCGCCTTCACGATGTCATCATGATGGAATATTTAAAACAAGATCATCTGGCTTTAAGAGAGTTATAGAGATCTTGGACTTTAAAAAGAGACCAGTTTACAAATAAAGCGATGATGACACCGATCCCGGTATCGGTAAGTCTTGTGATGATGAATTCTAAAGGTCCGTCGGCATGGTTGATCGTCACCGAAAAGAAGACGACACAAGACAAGAAGGTAGAAGCCGGCTGTTTTATGAGTAAAGAAAAATAGATGACCGGTATCATCAATAAAGACAAGATGGCATAACGGATGAGCGGATTTTCAAGGTAGAGAAAATTCTGCTCAATGAAAAGATATACGGCCGCAAAGATGCTGCCGTTAAGAGTGGCGATCATCCGGTTCATGCCGGTCTTAAATGATGAGGGCATATCTTTTTGGATCGTGATCAATGCCGCGATCGCACCGTAAAACGGCATACCGACTCCACCGCGCAAATAGTCCACCACAAAGCAAAGATAAGCAGATATGACGCTTTTGATGGTTCGCATGCCGATGTGGAAGTGTTCGTGTTGCATAACTATATTATATTGTCTTGAAGGGAAGGTCACAATTATAATTGTGATAAATGATTGAAGGGATAGATCGATGAAGAGATTATTGATTGTTTTTATAGGCGTGGCATTAGTCAGTTTGGCAGGTTGCAGTAAACCCAGTGCCTATGATATCTACGAGCGAAGCGCTAAAAAGTTAAGTGGGTCGGAAAGCTACAAAACACAAGCCGTTATCGATATCACTTACGATATAAAAGGTGAAACGCCACAGACGATACAACAGATGAGCAACCTCTCTTTGATCTATGACTCAAGTGACGAAAAACCGCTTATCTTTAGCGAAAACGACCTGACGATCACAGATAGTCAAAGCACACTTGAAAAGACGATAAAAGAGTGGTTTAGTAACGATCGGCTCTATGTTGATGACGGATCGCTAAAGTATTATGAAAAGCTCGCTGAGGCAAAGATACCGACAAGGACTTTGCGCCAAGTGAGTGAAGAAGAAGTCGAACTTATAAGTGATAGCGATGATGGCTATACCTTGAGTGTAAAGGCCGATCTCGATGAGTGGGCTTCGTTGATCGCTGTTTCTTTGAGTGGGCAAAGTGAATTTGATATAGAGATAGAGCTTTTAAACGATACGGAGCTGACGCTTTTGACCGATGCACAGTTTGAACCTTTAAAGATGTCACTGGATGTCCAAGGCTCGGCTGCTTTCAAGAACACACCCTGTACTTTTGAGGGTACTATCGAAATCGTCTTTTCAAAGGTTGAAGATGACATGATCCCATCTTTTGATCCTGATACTTTTGAAGAGATCGATAAGATCAGCGCTGATGCGTTAGTCTTGGGTGAGTATGATCTTTGTGAAGATGACATCGAAGTACTCAAGACCCTTGATTACAGTTTGGAAGAAGGTGCTATCTATACAAACGGTGTTTATTACGTCGATCTTGAAAACAAGCAATTCTATGGTGAGGGCTATGTCTACGATTGGCAATACGACGCCGCTTTTGACTACGACCTCAACTGTTACAAGTATTTTACCGATGGCAGTATAGAGGGCGAGGGATGTGATGTATCCCTTTTGGAGGGGATAAAAGCTGCCTACCGCAAACTTGCACAAGAGGTACAAGCGCAAGTTGATTAATCTTAAAATATGATACCAAAATGGTATATACTAATTATTAGTTGTTAGAGGAGTAAGCATTATGGAAGAAAAGAAAACTTATTATGTGACGACACCAATCTATTATCCAAGCGAGCATTTCCATGTCGGCCACTGCTACACGACCTGTATTGCCGACGCACTTGCGCGTTATAAAAAGGAAAAGGGCTATGATGTCTTTTTTCTGACCGGTTCCGATGAACACGGCCAAAAGATCGAGGATAGAGCTAAAAAGAGCGGTGTATCGCCAAAAGAGTACGTCGATCCGATCATTGCCGATGCCAAGGACTTATGGCAGAAGCTAGATATCGATTATGACAAATTCATCAGAACGACTGATCCGGAACATGTAGCCTGTGTTCAAAAAGTCTTCAAAAAGCTCTATGATCAGGGTGATATCTACAAGGGGACTTACGAGGGCTGGTATTGTACGCCATGCGAATCGTTTTGGACTGAATCTCAACTTGTCGATGGCAAATGTCCGGATTGTGGAAGAGAGGTAAAACTTACCAAGGAAGATGCTTACTTCTTAAAATTATCCAAATATCAAAAACAATTCGAAGAGTATTTAGAGAGTCATCGCGATCTCATGCAGCCGGAATCGCGCTACAACGAGATGGTCAACAACTTCTTAAAACCGGGATTGAAAGATCTTTGCGTTTCCCGAGCCAGTGTCAAATGGGGCATACCGGTGACCTTTGATCCCGATCAGACAGTGTATGTTTGGGTCGATGCACTGACCAACTATATCAGCGCCCTGGGTTATTTGAGCGATGATGAAACGCTGTTTAAAAAGTATTGGCCGGCTGACCTGCACCTTGTCGGTAAGGAGATCTTCAGGTTCCATACGATCATTTGGCCGATCATCCTTATGGCCCTAGGGTTACCTTTACCCAAAAAGGTCTATGGACACGGTTGGCTTACGATCGGTGGCAGCAAGATCTCAAAGTCCAAAGGTAATTTCAAAGATCCGCGTGAGTTTATCAAAGATTACGGTTGTGATACACTACGCTATTACATCTTGAGCGAAGTTCCTTTCGGCAGCGATGGCAATTTCAGTGAAGAGTTGATGGTCGAAAGAAGAAACAGCGACCTTGCCAACATTTTAGGAAATCTCGTCAATCGGACGATCACCATGTCAAACAAGTACCTTGGTGGTGAGCTAAAAAAGATTCAAGTGACAAATGATCTTGATAAAGAGGTCATCGATCTGCTCAATGCCATGAGTGGTGATGTCGAAAGAGATATGGATGCCTTGGATATACCAAAGGCGATAGAGTGTATCTTTAATTCTTTAAAGAGATTGAATAAGTATATCGATGAAACCGAACCTTGGATCTTGGGTAAAGATGAGGCTAAAAAAGATCGTTTAAACGATGTCTTGTATACGATCATCGAAGGCATCAGGTTGTGTGCTTTGCAACTCAAGTGCTTCATACCGAGCACGGCAGCTAAGATCTTTACCTATTTGAATACGGAAAAGACTACTTTTGAATACCAGAGGTTTGGCGCTGAGACCGAATATGAAGTCGTAAGCAAACCGGATATCCTCTTTACCAGGATCGATGAAGAAGAGCTCAAAGAGCGCTTAGCTAAAGAGGAAGCAGAGAGCGATGAAAAGGTCGAGCACTTAAGCGAGATAGCAATCGATGATTTTGCCAAGGTCGAGCTTGTCGTCGGCAAAGTCTTGCAATGCCATAAACATCCTGATGCCAAGAAACTCTTAGTTTCAAAGATCGATATCGGCCATGGTGAGATTCGTCAGATCGTAAGCGGCATTGCCGATAGAGTTAAACCTGAAGAATTCATCGGTAAGAAGGTCATTGTGGTCGCTAACCTGAAAAAAGCTAAGATCCGCGGCGTCGAATCAGAAGGCATGATCTTGGTCGGACAGGATAAAGATGGAAATCTCGATGTCCTAAAAAGCGCGCTTGACACTGGCTCAAAAGTGAGCTAGACAGTGCCTTCATAGTTTTACTGCAAAGGATAGGTGTGTAAGACCAGGCAAAGGGCAAGGGCCCGAGGTCCCAAGCCTTTGATCTTGCCCCTATAGCCCGGTATACTCTTTTTTACTCTTCACAGTAAATTCTTGGGACCAGGGCCCTTTGGCCCATCAATTACCAAGCTATCCCCGCCCTGGCGGCGGTTTGACCTCTTCACCTCTATAAAAGGCTTTAAAAATGAATATTACTTAATTTTTTGATGCGTTTTAGACGCATCTTTTTCTTAATGATAGGGAAAATGAATATATTGTGTTGAAATATAAATAATAGTGTAATTATTAAAGAATCAGGGGGATTTGATATGAGGATCAGTACAGGGAGACGCTGCATTACGCCTAGTGGGCCATATTTCCCGTGCTATTTATTGGGGCATGCGATAAGGGTCGATAAGGCTTTGGGCGTCTATGATGAATTGTGGTGTACGGCCTATCGGGTCATCGTCGATGAAGAGACGATGATCTGGGTGTCACTGGAACTTGGAAATTATAATAAGAGCCAAAGTGATGAGATCCGTGATTATCTCAGTAAAGAATACGATGTAAAAAAGGATCTCATAAACATCTCTTTTGTCCATACGCACTCCGGGCCGGAAAGCGATTATTTTTCGCCTTTTGGGGCAACTGAAAGAGCAGCTATAAAGGGATATCCCGAATATATAACCCAAAAGATCAAAGAGGCCGTCGCCGATGCGTTTGCTGCAGAAGCCGTCGAGGTAAAGGCTTATCTCAAATATGTCGATATCGTGGGTTTTTATGGCAATCGCAACAGTAAAGATGCAAGCGCCGATAAAAGGATGTTGACGATCAACTTCTATGATGGTGAGAGACTTGTAGCCACGATCTTGAATATGACCTGTCATCCGACGGTCTTGGGACCACAAAACCTGTATGTCTCTGGCGATCTTGCCGGTTATATCTGCAGTGGCATTCAAAAACGGACCGGAGTCTATCCGCTTTTTATGCAGGGTGCCGCCGGCGACATCTCAAACAGGCTGTACCGTCAGGGCAATGACTACAATGAATTAAAGCGGATCGGTGAGGGGATCTTGGCACAATGGGACGCCAAAGAGATGAAAGAAGAAATACTGATTAAAGATCTCAAGTGGCAAAATTATCACTTCAAAGAGACGTATTATCCGGATCTTGAAATAAAAAGACAAAGAGTCAGGGATATCGAAGAAAAGATCAAAAGGGCTAAAGATTTCGATGAAAAGAAAGTATATTCTTCATCGCTGGCTGTAGCGAAGTTCAATGTCGATGTCGCTGAATATACGCTTGATATCGAATGTACGCTTTTAAAGATGAACGATCTGTTTATCCTGATCATCCCGGCAGAACTTTTCAACAGTTTCGGTCAAGAGATCAAAAAAGCCATGGGCGTCAAATGCCCGCTGATCTGGGGCTATTCTAATTATTCGGTCGGCTATCTTGTCGATAGCGAAGAATATGGTCGCAGTTTCGAAAGTGCTTGCAGCGATATCCCTAAGGGTACTACCGAGAGAATAGTAGAAGGGATCATCATGATGATAAAAGAAATGGAGGGTATTCAATAATGAAGAGATTTGGAAGAAGCAGCGTCGATGTAACGCCGTCATGGCCTGTGAAAGTGGTCGGTCATGCGATGCGCGACAGTTTATCGACAGGTGTTCACGATCCGCTTGAATGTCATGTCTTGGCACTTGACATCAATGGAAAAAAGGCTTGTTTTATGAACACGGACTTGATCGGTGTCAGCAAGCAGTTTGCCGACGGCATCAAGGATTACGCCTGTGCCAAACACGGAGTTGACAAGGCTTTGGTGGTATACAGTGTCACCCATACACATACCGGGGCAAACGTCGGCATGCCCGGTGTCGGCAGAAAAAAAAAAAAAAAATATGAAAGCTATGTCAATGAAAAAGCTAAAGAAGCGATCGATACCGCCTTTTCTGATATGAGTGAGTTTGACAAGGTCACGGTAAGACGGGGCGAGGTCATCGGCTTTTATGGCAACCGTAACAGCCTTGAAAAAAGTGGTGATCCACTGGTCAATGTCATCGAACTTAAAAAAGATGATAAAGTCGTTGCGGCGATCGTAAATATGTCTTGTCATTCAACAGTCTTAAATCCGCTTGAGACTAATCTGAGTGCT
>CALUZL010000042.1 GCA_944325295.1 uncultured Erysipelotrichaceae bacterium
AAATTGTGGCGGAAGTTTTGGTTACTACCTGAAAAAGGCCGGCCTTGATGCCCTGATCCTTAAAGGGCACCTTAATAAGCCTTCCTGGATCGAGATCTTTAACGATCGTGTTACGATCCATGACGGCAGTGATCTTTGGGGCATGAAGACTTCCGAAGTCCAAAGCGCCCTCGATGAAAAACTGCGTTTGCCAAATGGCAGAGTGCGCAAAAACGGCAAGATCTGTATCGGTCCGGCCGGTGAAAACCGCGTCCTTTACTCTTGCATCGTCTCGGGTGAGCGCGTATCGGGAAGGGGTGGTACCGGTGCGATCATGGGTTATATGAACGTCAAAGCCATCGTCGCCGGTGGCAATCGCGAAGTCGTTGTCAAAGATAAAGAAAAGATGGTCAAACTGTGCCAAAAGTGGTTTCGCTATCTGCGCAAGCATCCGCTCACCGGATCACAGCTTCCGAAACTGGGAACAGCCGGTCTTGTCAGTGCGATGCAGATGAAAAAGATCTTAGCGACTAAAAATTACAGTCAGGGTCAATTTGCAGACTTTGAAAAGATCAGCGGTGAAAGGTTGGCCAAGGAATACAATATCGTCAATCGTGGCTGCCTGACCTGTCCGATAAGATGCGGTCGAACGGTTGAAGTTGCCTCTAAAAGAGTCAAGGGACCGGAGCTTGAGACCTTGGTCCTTTTGGGAAGCGGCATCCTCAACAGTGACCTTGAAGCGATCTTAAAGTGGAATTATGAACTCGATGAGTTGGGCATGGACACGATATCCTGTGCCAACACCCTCGCCTACGCCATGGAAGCTAATGAAAAGGGACTTTGGGACAATGGTTTGAAGTTTGCCGATATCAGCAATATTTCAAGTGTTTTTGAAGATATCGCTTACGGTCGCGGCATCGGTAAGGAGTTGGGTCTTGGTTCAAAACGGTTGAGTGAGAAGTATGGCGGTAAAGAATTTGCGATCCATGCCAAGGGAATGGAACTTGCAGCTTACGAACCCCGTCAAGCCGTAGGTCTTGGCCTTGGCTATGCCGTCAGCAATCGCGGTGGATGTCATTTAAACGGCGGTTACCTTGTCATCTTGGAGGGCTTGGGATTAGCCATCGATCAGACGACTTATCATGGTAAAGCTGATCTGACGATGCTGTTTCAGGACTTGATGGAGATGATATCTGCAAGCGGTCAGTGTCTTTTCACAAGCTATGCCTTTTTCCCATCGCCCCTGATGAATCATCCAAACGCTTTTTATACCAAGGCAATAAATAAGATCTTGCCCTATAGCGGACCGATCGTCAGGATCATCAACAAATACCCTCAGATCGCGCATTTACACTTGCCGGTATTTCATCACACCAAAGCCTTTGAGTATACGACCGGGATGAAGATGAAGTTTGGCGATTATATCCGCTGTGGTGAGCGCGGTTACAATCTGGAAAGAGAGGTCAACCGCATGTTTGGCGTCGATGCCAATAAAGATGCTCTGCCAAAACGCCTTGTCGCGACTGTGCAAGATCCAAATGATCCCGATTCAAAAGTACCGCTTGAAAAGTTGAAGAAGGTCTACTACAGAGCTCGCGGTTGGGACGATGACGGGCTGCCTAAAGCCAAGCTTTTAAGAAAGTTAAAGATCGGAGAGTGAAGCATGATCGAAGTCAGTATTTATGGGGTCGTATCCCTTAAAGCCAATGTCGACCGTTTTGTGACAAACGTCAAAGATGTCGATGAACTTCTGGGAATCATTCCGGGACTCTCAAGAAAAGAGGCTAAAGACCTCGTCTTGCTTGTAAATGGGAAAAGTGTCAATAGACATTATCAGTTCAAAGACGGTGATAAAGTAGTGCTGCTGTCACCGGCAGGAGGTGGTTGATCATGGATAAGCGTTATCCTTTCATCGATAAGACGGCGTGTTGTGGCTGTTTTGTCTGTGCCGAGAATTGTCCTACCGATTCACTGGCGATCAGTGAACCGCTGTTTCATGGCGACATCAGTACCATAGCCTATCTTAAAAACAAGGAGAGTTGCATAGGTTGTGGGATCTGTGCGAAAGTGTGCCCGATAAGGGCGATAGAAATGAAGGGAGAGAGCGATGTATAAACTGTATTGTCGAATCTATCAAGCGATCATGAAGATCGGAATGTATCTTTTGCCCTGGTCGATGCCAAAGACGATCGAAGGTCCCAAAAGTATCTTAAAATTAGCGCCGCTCATAAAGGAAAAAGGGTTTACTAAAGTCCTCATCGTAACCGACAAGACCTTGGTCGAGATCCATCTTTTAGACGATCTTTTAAAGTCTCTTGACGAAAACAAGGTAAACTATGTCCTCTTTGACGGTGTAAATCCCAATCCGACCGATGAGAACGTCGAAGAGGGTGTAAAGCTCTATCGCGACAATGGTTGTGAAGCGATGATCGCCTTTGGCGGTGGCTCACCGATGGATTGTGCTAAGGGTATCGGGGCCCGGATCGCCCGACCGAACAAATCGATCGCCAAGATGCAGGGACTTTTTAAGGTCTTGCATAAGATTCCGCTGATCTTCACCGTTCCGACGACGGCCGGTACCGGCTCGGAGACGACGATCGCCGCTGTCATCACTGAGGCCAAGACGCATCACAAGGCTTCGATCAATGACCTTTCGCTGATGCCCAAGTATGCGATCCTTGACCCGGAACTCACTGCCGGTCTTCCGCCCAAGACTACAGCGACGACCGGTATGGATGCCCTGTGTCATGCGGTCGAGGCTTACACCAACAACACCTATAATTCTAAACTTGAAAAAGATCTGTCAAAAAAAGCCGTAAAACTCATCTATGACAATCTCTATGGTGCCTATCTTGACGGCAGCGATCTCAAGCGGCGACAGAACTTACAATTGGCTGCTTTTTATGCCGGAAGGGCCTTTACCAGAGGGTCGGTCGGCTATGTCCATGCGATCGGCCATACACTGGGCGGTCTTTATGGAACGCCGCACGGTCTTGCCATGAGCATCCTTTTGCCACATGTCATGCGCGCATATGGCGAAAAAGCTTATAGACGTTTGGCCGAGCTTTGCGATGTGTGCGGTATCGTGAATCAGGGCAGTGAAAAAGAAAAGGCCTTAGCTTTCATCGGCTGGATCGAAGAGCTGAAAGAAAAGACAGGCATTCCCAAGTATCCCGATATCAAAAAAGAGGACATCGACCAGATCGTCACCTGGGCTATAAAGGAAGGCAATCCGCTCTATCCGACACCGGTAACCTGGGACCGAAATGACTTTAAAGCATTTGTAGAGAAAATGAGTAATGGCGATTGACCATTACTCATTTTTTAAGGGTGCCTCAGTTTTAAGATCTTTGTCGAACTTGTACTCTTTGATGATGTCGATAAGATATGAGGAAATCGTCACTGTCAGCAAAGAAAAGATGATCCGCCTTATGGGGATATATGAAAGGGACAAGACGAGCACAGTGACATCCGTAAAGAGGTAAGCACGACTGAGACGCCATTTTGTGACTTTGGCGATCGTTAAAGCTAAGGCATCATCGCCTCCGGCCGAACCGCCACACCTGACGATAAGACCGACGCCGACACCTACAAAAAGACCGCCGGCAACAGCTGCAATGAGCGGATAGTTTGTCAGGTCGGTCAACATCGGCGCAAAGGCTTCCCAAAGCTTATAGAAACCGGAAATAAAAAGGGTCGAGATAAGGGAAGTCCTGATAAAGTTAAAGCCCAAAAACCGAAAAGCCATCGCATAACAGGCCAGATCCAAGATCGGTGTTATG
>CALUZL010000043.1 GCA_944325295.1 uncultured Erysipelotrichaceae bacterium
TAGGTATTCAACCTGAGTCGCTTCTCCGGCTTTTGAATCAAAGAATTATGAAACTTCATATACCAACTCCGTTTTCATTCTACCACAATGCAGACAATTTATAGTCAGGAAGAAAAACATAACGACATCAGATGGTAAAGAGATATGGTTAATCTTTTGGTTTAATCAATCATAAAGGTTTTGCAATCGCGAAAAATAGTGACATAATAGTAGTCATTATACGGTAGATATGATAGACTGCATATAGTTAATAGAGGGATATACAAGCTGTGATAAAAGTAAAGCTCGGCAATGAAATATTGAGAAGAATCATAAATATAGAACGTAACAGATTTACTGTGGACACCGTACGTATTCCTGCCGTCATCCATAACAGACTCCGGAAGAATTCAAAGAAAAAAAGTTCTTACGCTTCAAATAAAATCGAAGGAAATCCACTTACCGAAGCACAAGCGAATATGGCAATAGAGAGCGATCCCCATAAGCACTTTCTAAAGTCGGAGCAAGAAATACGCAATTACTTCATGGCTTTAAATCTTTTGGAAGATAAAATCAAAAAAGGCGAGCCGTTCTCAATGGGCCTTATACTAAAGGTACAAGCTCTGGTCGAAAAGGGGACATCTAAAGAAAAAATCGGGTTGCGTACTCAGATGCCACCGGGAGTATTGTTTGCGGTCTACGATTCAGAAACGGGTTTGGCGGAATATATTCCACCAGAGTATTCAGAGGTGCCAAAGCTTTTGAATGAGTTAGTAGAGTACGTAAATACGACAGACGACCATCCGCTCATCGTTGCTGGTGTAGTTCACTACCAACTGGTTACGATCCACCCGTTTGAAGATGGTGACGGCAGAACAGCCAGATTGCTTTCAGGATACATTTTAGATAGCAGCGGCTTCGGGTTTGGCGGGATAGGATCGCTTGAAGAGTACTTCGCATATGATTCTAAGGAATACTACGCTGCTTTGCAGATGGATCTGCCGGCCCTTTATTATTCCGGAAGAAATAATCCATCACAACCGAAAATATGGATAAATTATTTTTTAAGGATGCTCGAGCTTTATTCAGATAAAGTGCGCAAAGTTGCAGAAGACGCGACAAGCGACACTCTTTTTGCAAGTTTAGCAAATCTGAACAAAGGCGAGATAGAGACACTTACATTTCTTTTGAAGAAAAAGCTTTACGAATTTACGCCTATACAGGTGAGCAGATTGACGGGCGTGACTAATAAAACCATAATAAGGCGATGTGTTAAACTTGCATCTAATGGCTTTATAAAGCCGATACTTGTCAATGAAAGAATAAGGTCCTATAAACTTACAGGGTTCGCCATTGACAACGGAAAAGATATAAAAAGGACAAAAAGATAAAGATCATCAAAGGACATCTCCTACATGTGAGATGTCATATCGAAGACTTTTTGTCTTGTTTTGTTTTTAAAGTTCTTTATACAGATCGTAATAAGTTACAAGTTCGATGTTGTTGTCTTTTATGGCCTTGATGACTCTTTCGTCCATAAACATAGCTGCATCTTTTGATCTTATGATGTTGCAAGTCGTCAGATCAAACAGCTCGTTATCTACATATCCCGGATGTCCGATAAGGATCGCATAATCACAAGACAAGTAGTAATCGAGGTTGTTTAAAAAATCGTCAGCCGGTTTACCATTTAACTGGTTTGCGACCGAAAAGACATCTTCTTTACCTTTATTCATCTCGGAATTTTCTTTTTCGATCTCACGTTTGCTTCCCATATGAAAATGATCTCTAAACGCTGCCTCATCGACATAGGGGACCCCTGTTTCTTTGCTTACTTGTCTTATGGCTTCATCATAGTGTTCATGGTTCAGCGAGTGTCCATGAAGATAGCCCGGCTTTTGACCTACAAGTTCGACAAAACGATCGTATTGGGCTCTTATCTCTTTGTATACTTCAGCATACGGAAACAGCGTTCTTCTGCCTTCTTCGGTCTTAAACCGCGGATCTTTTGTCCGTACCGTCGATCTTATAAACATTCCTTTTTCATCCGTAAGATGCGGTATCTCTTTTGGATCAGAGACCGATGGTCCGGAAACGATATTGAAGTCGATTCCAAAACAGACGTGCGGTCGATCTTTTACAAAAGAAGCCGCTAATTCACTGCTTGGCATATTTGTAAACATGCCGGTATTTCTGAGTATGCCTCTGTCTATCGCATCGACGATACCGTAGGTAACACCTCTTGTAAATCCAAAATCATCGCCTTGTGTCAAAAGTTTCATATCATTACCTGCTTTCTAAATCATTCCAAAATACTCTTTGCGATCTCATTATACGCTGCTTTCAAAGCTGAAAAAGCCGCAATATCACAACTGTTTTCATCACCCTGACTGAGTTCTTCGAAAGTGAAATCATAAAGACAGGTCGGATTCATCTCACTGTCATAGGCAAATGACTGATCATATTCCCAATCATAGAAGATCAGGGCCGAATCGGTATATATCTGCTTGTATTCAAGATCGATGTAGTATTCACCATTGTAGTAGACATAATCGCCAAGATCTTCATAACCCATGGCCATAAGGTCTTGAGCGTTATCTAAGGTAAGGTCGTATTCACCATAGACATAGCCGCTCTCATACATCTCATCACTTAAAAATTCGCTTTCAGCAAACTCGGGCAGTAAAGCCTCGTTATAGTCGCTGTATGCATATTCACAATCCATGACCATAGTCCCGACATCAGTCATAACTATTGAGGCGTTCATCGTCATCGATTCGATATAGTTTTCAGCGTTTATAATGATCGTGATCGGGATATCTTCTTCACTTTTCATCTCCTCTAAAACACTTTCCGCACCAGATGAGCTCATCATATCTTTGAAAGCGGCAAAAGGCAGTTTAGCTTCGATCTTATATTTGTCATCAACTTTAGTTGCCTTGATATCTTTAAGCTCATTACTTATATCTGTGCTGTCAAGGTCGATCAAGACTTCGTCTGTAGTATTTTCGGTAACACTTTTAGTACCGTTTTCGTCAATGTAGATCATACCGTCTTTGATCCATTGCTTGGAAATTGAAGAATTGCCTAAGATACTGACTGAGGTTTCAACATACCCGCTTTGATCAGCGCTTTGCATATCGGTCACAATCAAGACGACTTTGATCGGCAAGCTCATCGAAAGATCTGAATCATCCTCATTTTCCGCTTCGACACTGAGTTGCATGTCCATCTGCATCTTGACCGAATCGAGCTTGTTCATGTTGGCTAAAGCTGATTCATAGATTGCTTTGCCATCGAGATCTTGTGATGAACATCCGCTCAAAACAAGCAAACAAACACTTAAAAGTAATACAAATATCTTTTTCATAAACACATATCTCCTATCTATATAGTACTACAAGTGGATGATATTGCTCTTAAATCTTTGTAAAAAGGACGAGAATCTAGTTGTAGATCTCATCCACTGCTATTTATCTGAATCGATATATCGTAAAACTAAACTCGGAATGGCCTTCACACCTCCACTGTATTTGTAAGATTTCTTATCCATTTACCTTTTTTGAGGAAATAGGTAGCCACTAATACTTTTATGATGCCGACACCTTCGACTAAAAGATAGGTAAACACAAGATCAAGACTCAGGACTCTTGAGGCGATGACACTGAGAAGTACCGGACCGGCCCAGGTAAAGACACCGTCTATGAGTAAGACCGATTTGGTATCACCACCGGCCCGAAGGACATAGTAGACCGTGTTGGAATAACCTTGAGTCCAGGCAGTCAGGGCTTTTATTATCAAAAGGACAGTTGCCATAAGGGCATTGGTGTCGGTAAGCGAGAAAAGGAAGGGGGTAAATCCGCTTGTCGCAACAAGGATCACACCACCGATAAAATAGATCACCAAAGCCAGGATGAGAAGTCTTTTGACATCGTATTTGACCTTTTCGATCTCCCCTTTGCCAAGACCGTTGCCGACGATAAAGCTTACCGCAACCGATACACCGCTGAACATGACATAGACAAGGTTACTTATGGTGTCAACGATCGTTATGGCCGGGATGTACAACTCATCGATATAGCTGTAATTGATAAAGATGATATTAAGACCTATCGACCAGATCAGCTCATTGCACATAAGCGGGATCGCTTTGGAGAATATCGTCATCTTCATCTTTGCGGACAGATCGACCTTCATCTTTAAATAGATGCCATCGAGGTACTTATGACAGGTGATCATCAATATCGCCACTTCGACAAAGCGGGCGATGACCGTGGCGATCGCTGCTCCGGCAACTTCAAGTCTTGGGAAACCGAAAAGGCCAAAGATCAAGATGGCATTGAGGATGACATTGGTTATAAATGAACAAAAGCCGGCGATCATCGGCATCTTGGGTACACCCAATACCCTAAAGGCTACTGAGTACATCTGGGTCAAAGAGAAGGGTATAAACGATATGACTAGGATCGATAAGTATGTAGAAGCATAGCCAAGAGTCGTCTGATCCGCTAAATAAAGACTCAATATGGGACTTTGAAGAAAGATACAGATCACGATCGCTAAAAGTGCTATCAGGATACACTTGCGGATGCCTTCATTGAAGATATCAGCCAAAACATCTTTGCGGTTGGCACCATTATACTGACTTAAAAAGATACCGACACCATTGGAGTAACCAAACAAGATCAACTGATATATGAAAAAGACCTTATTGGCAACGGCGACACCACTGATACACAACTCACCGACCTTGCCGATCATAAGCGTATCGGTCATATTGACAACATTATTCAAAAGCTGCTGCAACATGACCGGTATCGACAATTTAAGGACTTTTTTATAAAACTGAACTGTATCTTTGCGCATATTGTACCTCACTGAATTTAAAATAACTTTAACTGATAATCTCAAGCAGATCCATAAGATCATCGACAATGATATCGGCTTTACTCTGATCTATGGAATATCTCAGATCTCTTTTAGCAATGACTCTCAATCCGGCTCTCTTTGCAGCTTCAATGCCTAAGGCCGAATCTTCAATCACAAACATCTCATCTTCATCAACATTTGCATACTTCCCTTTTGCATAATTATATATTTCCGGATTCGGTTTACTCTCCTTGAAATTTTCGCCGCTAATGACATATTCAAAATATTTCCTTATATCAAAATGGTCCAATATTTTCTCAATATGTCTTAAAGAGGAAGACGATACTAAAGACAAATGATGTCCAGAGTTGTAAAGAATTATAAGGACTTCTTTAGCGTGTTTCATCAGTAAATCTTCAAAACTTATCGGATGCTTTTTATGGAATTGTTCTTTTTTGTGCATAAATTCATCCATGTCTATCTTGTCCTCAAACCATTCTTTATATAATTCAAGATCTCTTTTCGGATTACTTCCAATCATTCTAAAGAGTTCCTTATCTTCTACGTAAAGACCGATATCATCTAAAAAGGCTTTAAAGTTATCCAGATAAACACCCTCGGAATCGATCAAGACCCCATCCATATCAAAAAAGACTACACTCATTTCAAACCTCTCATCGTCTCTTGACCAGACACTTGCTCTAAACATTCTTTTGCCAGATCATCAAAACCATTTTTCTTGTATAGAAAAGCTTTTTTAATGTACCAGCTTTTCTTATTTTCTTCACTTGCGGTTTTGATTATATTGTCAATATCATTTAAGGCGCTCATATCGTTGTCAAAATATATCTTCATATCTACCTCATTTTGATGTATTACATCAGTATCACACTTATTATCTTTGACAAAATGAACGATCTTGTTGTTTAAGTCATGAGCCTTTGACTTATTGCATGTAGCTGCATAATATTGAAAAACTGTTTGATATGCTGCCAATTTTTGATTGGCACTGCATCTTGTTTCTTGAATAATATTCAGTTGAGCATCTATCTTTTTTTCCATTTTATGAGCGACATAATAGTTTAATCTTATAAATTCAATATTTATTTGTTTAAACAATAACCTGATGATCTTAGACTCAAGCAAAGTGTTGAATGAAGCTTCATCTTCGGACATTGCTTTTATAATCTTGTCAGTATAGATTTTTGTTAATGCTGTTTTGGCCAGATAATAAACACTTATACAAATAGCTGCGACAATTATAAACACTTTATTTCCTTCGTTCATTTTCTTATTCTCCTTTTCACATTAAGATAGTTTTCTTATCCATTTTCCACGCCTGTAGAGATAATACCCCAAGCAACATTTAACTACCTGCATAAATTCTATCGCCGCATATAACACAACAAGATTAATAAATAACATATGTGAAAAAACATAGCTAATAACAAGCGGCCCTACACAACTGTATATACCGTC
>CALUZL010000044.1 GCA_944325295.1 uncultured Erysipelotrichaceae bacterium
CGCCGCGATGGTCGGTCAGGCCGGCCGGCGCAAGGGCATCAAAGTCCATCGTTCCGGTTTTCCCAATGCCCTCAAAAAAGAAAAAAGGCTGATCAGTGTTTCCTGGGATGAAAACTTTAAGGGAAAACAGAAATACGAGGCCAACATCCGCATCTTTTCCAGCGACCGCAACTTCTTGGTCACCGATCTTGTCACCTGCGTCTCGCAATACAAAGCCAATCTTTTGGCGATCAATTCCAAGGTAAACAGCGACCATTTGAGCGTTACCACTTCGATGACGATCATCGTCGATGACAGTGAACATTTGAACGTGATCATGACTAACCTTAAAAAGGTCAATAGTGTCACGGCAGTTGAAAGAGTTATAAAATAATGATAGAATCTTGGCATAACCGAATAAAAGAGGGTCTTTTTAAGGCGGATCAAGAGAGAAGATGGACGGTGCAAATCTTCCGAAACCTCAAAAAGCGGACACTTTTACAGGTGTCATCTGATAAAGGATGATCGTGGACTGGCGTTATCAGTAAAAGGGCACGTCTTTTAGATGTGAACTAAGGTGGTACCGCGTATGATAAACGTCCTTAGGGACGCTTTTTTATTGTAAGGAGGGAAAATGGCGTATCAAACGGTAAGAGGCACATATGATATCTTAAATGATGACTACCTGAAATTCAGGTATGTGAACGATCTTTTCGAACACTTCATGAAACTTTACGGCTACGACTTTATCAAGACGCCTGTCATTGAAGATACCCGAGTGTTCAAAAAGGACAACGATACCAGTGACATGGTCACAAAAGAGATGTTTACTTTTTCGATAAACGGCAAAGATTCGCTCACTTTGCGGCCTGAGGGTACAGCCGGTGTCATCAGATCTTATATCCAGCACAAGCTCTATGGAGCAGAAGCACCGGTTAAATTGGCTTACATCGAAGAGATGTTTCGCTATGAAAGACCGCAAAAGGGAAGGCAGCGTCAGTTTACGCAGCTTGGAGTCGAGGTATTGGGCGATAAAGCACCACTGCTCGATGCGGAAGTCATCGCCATGGGCTATTACTTCTTGAAGACCTTGGGCATCAAAGACATGGAAGTCCATGTGAACACTCTTGGCGACAGTACTTCACGTCAGCGCTATCTTGAAGCTTTAAAGGCTTATTTTCGACCTTACAGTGATCTTTTGTGCGCCGATTGCAAACAACGCCTTGAAAAGAACCCTTTGCGGATCCTCGATTGCAAGATCGATAGAGATCAGCCTTTCATGAGGGAAGTGCCGGCAATCTATGATTATCTGGATGAAGATGCCGATAACTACTTTAAAAAGGTCCTGAGCTATCTTGATGCCTTAGAGATCCCCTATGTGATCGACAGTCGCATGGTCCGCGGTCTTGATTATTACACCGATACGGTCTTTGAAGTCGTTTCAACGGCTTTGGGTGCTAACAGTCAAAGCACGATTTTTGGTGGCGGACGCTATGACGATCTGGTCAGCGAACTCGGGGGCCCTGCAGTCAGCGGCATCGGGTTTGCGATCGGTGAAGAAAGGCTTATCGGGGCAATGGAAGAAGCGGGACTTTTCGGTGACCTAAAGGGACATCCCGATGTCTATATCATCGATCTGACCGAAGGCGATCCTTATGTATTAAAGGTGGCAGAGCTTTTAAGAAACAACAGTTTCAGTACGCTGATCAACTACTACAAACGCTCGCTGCGCGCCCAGTTTAAGTCTGTCGATCGCCATGAACCCTATCTGACTTTCATCATCGGTGAAGATGAGGTCCAAAATAAGGTCGTCAACATCAAGGACAACAAGACCAAAGAACAGACCACGGTCGCTTTCGATGATCTGATCGATCATCTCGATAATATACTTGGAGGAAATGAAGATGAATAGAACACATACTAACGGTGAACTCAGAAGAAGTGATGTCGGCAAGTCGGTAACTCTGGCCGGGTGGGTTGCCAAAAGGCGCAACCTCGGCTCGATCTGTTTTATCGATCTGCGCGATCGCTATGGTATAACCCAGATCATGTTTGATGAAAGCTTTGATGAAGCGATAAAGGATATCCGCAACGAATACGTCTTGGAGGTAAGTGGTGAAGTCGCCCCGAAGGATACACCTAACCCCAAACTGAAGACCGGAGAGATCGAAGTCAGAGCCAAGAGCTTCAAGATCTTAAACAGTGCCAAGACGACACCGATGATTATCGCCGATAAGACAGACGCCCTAGAAGATCTGCGCCTAAAATATCGCTATCTCGATCTGCGTCGGCGAGCACTTTATGAAAACCTTTTAGTCAGAGATAAGGTCTGTACGATAACCAGAGACTATCTGCACCATCACGATTTTGTAGAAGTCGAAACACCGATCCTTTCCAAATCGACGCCGGAGGGTGCCCGCGACTACTTGGTGCCTTCAAGACTTTACAAGGGGAAGTTTTACGCTTTGCCCCAATCACCGCAGATCTATAAACAGCTTTTGATGATTGGTGGTATGGATCGTTATTTCCAGATCGCCAGATGTTTCCGTGACGAGGACCTGAGGGCCGATCGCCAGCCGGAATTTACCCAGATCGATATCGAGATGTCCTTTGCCGAAGAAGAAGATATATTTGGGATCGTCGAAGGTCTTATGCAAAAAATCTTTAAGGATATCAAAGACGTCGATCTTGAAAAATCTTTTGTGCGTCTTAGATATGATGATGCGATGAAGTACTATGGCAGCGATAAGCCGGATCTGCGTTTTGATATGAAACTGCACGATCTCAATGACATCTTTAAAGAGACGACTTTCTCGATCTTTAAGGACGTTTTGACCGATGGCGGTCTGATCAACGGATTGAAAGCCAAGGGTGGAGCCAAGTTTAGCCGCAAAGACCTCGAGCACATGCAGGAGTTCATCAAGATCTACAAAGCCAAAGCACTCTCGTGGCTCAAATACCAAAACGGTGAGTTGAGCGGCAGTATCCTCAAGTTTTTAAGTGACCAGGAAAAAGCAGCTCTTGTCGAAGAATTCGCGCTTGATGACGGCGATATCATCTTTATGATCGCTGATGAAAAAAGTGTAGCCGATGTCGCCCTGGGAGCTTTAAGAGTCAAACTGGCCAAAGATCTCGATATGATCGGTGAAGATCAGTATCGCTTTGTCTGGATCACGGATTTCCCAATGTTTGAATACAGCAAAGAAGAAGGGACCTATGTCGCTTGCCATCATCCTTTCACTGCGCCACACAAGGAAGATGTCGACAAACTGTTAAATGACAAGGCAAATTGTTACTCGCGAGCCTATGATCTGGTCTTAAACGGTTATGAGCTGTTGTCGGGATCGGTCAGGATCCATGATCAGGACATGCAAGAGAAAGTTTTTGAAGCTCTCGGTCTTTCAAAAGAAGAGGCCAAGGATAAATTCGGTTTCTTCCTTGAAGCTTTTGAATACGGAGCACCTCCCCATCTGGGCGTAGGTATTGGCTTGGAGCGTTTGGTTATGATATTATGTAACACCGATAATATCAAAGATGTCGTCGCCTTCCCGAAAACGGCCAGTGCGACCTGTCTGATGTCGGATGCGCCAAACACTGTCGATGAAGCGCAACTCAAAGATCTCAAGATCAAAGTTGTTTAAAAGTGTTAAAATTAAAAGAGGTAAAGATGTTTGATTTTTTGACCAAAAGGAAGATAGAGCGAATGACTGGCGAAGAAGTCAGTCAGCAGATCGAGAAATTGACAGCCGAGATCGGAAAACTGGAGGCAGATCTTGGCTCTTTCGCCGTGCAAAAGGAGAATTTGGTCAGGGAAAAACAAACAAAAATCGATGAGCTTCGGACTTACCTTGAAGATGACAAGGTGATAAAGGCCCAAGAGATCAAGGCGATCGAATCCCAGATCAGTGATCTGAAAGCGGAGTTTAAAAAGAAAAGCGAAGAGCTCAACGCTATAAAGAGTACCCATCGAAAGGATACGGAGGATCTGCGCACAAAAAGCGACGAAGAGATAACGACTCTTAAAAAGGATCACGACCGCTACCTCAAAGATCTCAAGGAAAGTTATGATCAAAAACTTGAGGAGGTTAAAAACGCTTATGAAAATGAGCGCCGCACGATAGTGACCGAAAGCGATAAGACACTTACCGGACTGAATCAGAGCTTAAAAAAGCTTGATGATGAGTTTTTGAAGATCCAAGCGGAGATCAGACAGGAGCAGGGTGGTTATAAAGATGCCTATGAGCTTTTGATCGAACAGGAAAATACTAAAAAGGATACGCTTGCTTCAAAGAGCGTCAAGCTGCGCCAAGAACAGTTGACTAAAGAAGAAGTCGCTGAAAAGCGTTTGTCGAAGTTACAAGAAGATATCAAAAAAGATGTCGCGAACAAAAAGAAGGTATTAGATGAGGGTTATGAGAAGATGAAGGAAGAATTCGATACAGCACTTGAAAGACAAAAGGAAGAATTGCTTGAACTCACCAAGCGCAAAAACGAGCTCGCTAATGCCTACAACAGTGCTCTTAGTGATTTTAATCGTGAAAAAGATATTCTTTTGAGCAAGTATGATCAAGAGACGAGCAACATCGAGTTTGAAAATCAAAACCTCATCGCCCAAGAAAAGAAAGCCAATGACGATCTTTTGGCTCTAAAGGGCGATCTTACCAAAAAAGAGAATGAACTCGCCGCTTTTAAAGTGGCTTCGCAAAAGGAGATGGACGAACTCAAAGCAGGGCTTGAGAAAAAAAGGCAGGATCTGCTTTTGAAGCACGAGGCCGATAAGGCCAATGAAGAATCGACTTTGCAGCAGGCTTTAGAAGAGATGCGCCATCGTTACAGCGAGATGAAAGAGAACCTCTATAACGACAAGGAAAAGGAGATCTCGCGTTTAAATGGTGAATTCAGGATGAACCAAAGAAGATATCTGTCCAAGACCAAAGATATCCGTACTCATGCCGATGCGCTGAAAGCTGAGTATGAGGACAAGCTGGCCAGTTTGCGCAAAGCGAACCTCATCTTGGAAGATGAGATCGAAAGCGACACGCAAAAACACGAGATCCGGCTCATGTCTTTGACTCAGAAGATCGAAGATGAAAAGCAAAACTGGAATCGTCTTTTAGTCCAGCAACAAAAAGAATACAACGAAAAGGTCGAAAATCTTAAGAAAGCTGCTGCTGAGCATCGCGATAATTTCGAAAAAGAAAAGGAAGAACTGCAAGCCAAGACCGAGGCTTTGATCAAGGAAAAGGAATTGAAGGATCTCTTCTACGCCAAAGAGATCGCTCGCTATAAGACACAGCTTGACTCGATCGGCGAGACTAAGCAAGCCCAGATCCAAAATCATGAAGCCAATCTCAAAAAGGTCGCCGCTGAGATCGAAGCGACAAAAGCTAAGATCGTAAGTCTGACAGCTGAAAATGACAGTGCACTGAGTGAACTTGAAGACCGCAAAGCTAAAGCTCAAAGCGATCTTGAACAAGAGCTTGCCAAGATGGAAAAGACTCATCAAGAAGAGATCATAAAGATCAATGACCAACACGCCAAAGAGTGCGCCAAGATCGAAAGCGATTATAACGAGCATCTGTCAGCCCGTGATGTCGTCTTTGCCGATCTTGAAAAAGAACACCAAAATCGCTTGGCGTCTGCCGAAGAAGCTTTTGCAAAGGAACTTGCCGATCTGAATGATCAAAATGAAAAGACGAGCGCCAAGTTTAAACAAGATGCAGAACAGCTAGAGCGTGAAAACGTCGAGAAGACTCAAAAGATCGCCGACCTCAAAAAAGAGTATGCCACCCTTATAAGTGACAGAGAGGATGCGATCGCCGCGCTGATCGTCGGCTATAAAGAGAAGATCGCCAAACTCAAAGCGGATTTCGACAAAGAAAGCAATGACCTTTTAAAACAAGAAGAAGGCCAAAGAGATGCCTACAACAGCGACTTGGCTTCGATCGAGAACCTGATCGCCGCAAAACGACTTGAGCTCGATCAAGATCAAAGCGATCATGAAGCCAAAGTCCGGTATTATCAAGAACTCATAGCGGATGCCGATCATCAAAAGGAACTTGTCGACAATGAATACAACCTCAAGCTGATCGATAAAAATAGTGAAAAAGAGACAGTCGATAAGGAGCTTAAGAAGGCTTATGCCGATCTTGAGGCTAAGACTCTGGCAAGACAAGCCGAATATGAAGAACTGACAAAAGAGCTCTCTTTGCGCTTAGAGGATCAAAAAACTGCTTACGAAAGAGAACAAAATGAACTTTTAGCTCAAAATGAAGCCAGACGCGAAGAAGTCTTAGCGGAATATAAACAAAGAGAAGATGCCTACAGTGAAGATCTGGCTCGCAAAGAAGAAAATATGGCTATTGAATATCGGGCCAAGGTCGCTTTAAATGACCAAAAGATCGCGGCGATCGTTTCGGAAAATGAAGAGATCTTTAAAGGTCTGAAAGATAAACTGGAGAGTAAAAAACGTCTGGGAAGAGATCTGAGTCGCCAATACGAGAGCGTCAAAGAGCACTTACAGAACGAACTGAATGCTTTGAAGATGAGCTACAACGATAAAAAGAACCGCTTGGATGACGATTATCTCAATACCCGCCATCGTTATCAGGTCGAGCTTCAGAATTTAAAAGTCGCCAGTGACGATCGTTTACACGCCCTTTGTGATTACAACGAAAAGCTGCACAACGACATAAAGAAGATGGATGAAGACCAAAAGATCGAGATCGAACGGAACAAAAAAGAACTGGAAGATCTGAGCAATACCCTGACCCTTAAAAAGCGGGCCGTCGATAAGGCTAAAGAAGCCTATCGTTTGCAACTTCAGGATTGCGAACACTTGATCGAGACGCTGAAGGCTGATTATGCCACCAAGACCAAAGCGGCTTACGACCGGATCGAAGAATTCTCCTTAAAGAAGGGTGATCTGGAAAGAGAACACAAGCGTCTTTTGAAGGAGGCTAAAAAGGCTCATGATGAAAACCTGAATCGCAGTCGTAAGGAACTCGATGAAAAACTTCAGGGATATCGCCAAAGTCAGGAAGCGATGATTAAAGCTGTCCATGATCAGGAAGAGGTTATCGTCGCCGCCTACAAAAACAAGCTGAGTTCGCTTGAACAGGAATTTTTGAATAAACAGGCCGATCTGGAAAACGAGCGGGTAGCGCTTGAAAGTCACTTCCGCGATCTTATAAATGTCCAAGAAGATAATCAGAAGAATATGAAGGTCGATTTAGAAAAGATAAATGCCGATCTTCAATGCGAGATCGATGGCAAGCGCCAGGATCTCAAGGATCTGAGCGCTGACTATCAAAAACGGATCGATGATCTAAAGAGTGATCACGAAAATGAAGTCGCTAAATTTAAGGAAGAAGTGAGAAAGCGTCAAGAAGTGATCGAAAATGAGCGCCAAGCGTTACTAGCCAAAGCCAAGGCGATCAACGAGAGCATCATCGCGGCCAAAAAGGATCTCGACACTCAAAAAGAAGCCTTCAAAAAGGAAAGTGAAAGCACTATCGCCAGCTATATGAACGTCTTGGATGATTATACACAAAAGGCAAATAAAAACGAGGGCAAACATTCACTCTTTAAATTCTGATCGAACTCTGACAGTTAAAATGGCTGTCGGAGTTTTTTAAACTTTGGTTATTTGTATTTGAGAGTTTTGTAAGGTTTGTTATAATAGAAGAGCCTGAGGGGATTTTGATAAAATTCCTACATGTGAAATTCGGGAATTCGGAGTTATCTGTCGGTGTAGAAGACCTGCCACTGAGCAGGGATCCTGAAGACAGATATAGGATACCCACCTGGGAAACCGGGAAATTTTACGCCCCCTTAGGTCATCATATTGGAGGTGTATTATGGGTTTTGGTTGGGCAACATTGATCTATTTACTCATTGGAATCGTGATCGGAGCCATAGGTGGTTTCTTTCTGGCTCGTCATTTCTTGCAAAAACAGATCAAAGAAAATCCGCCTATAACGGAAAAGATGATCAGAGCGATGTTTATGCAGATGGGGCGCAAACCCAGTGAAGCTCAGATCAGAGCAGTCATGAAATCAATGGGTCAAAAATAACACGAGTGATTCGTGTTTTTCTTTATGAAGATATTTAAGAAGATATTGTTGATAATACTGCTTCTTTTGGCGATCGTGCTGTCAGCTCTTTTTGGTGCGTCTTATTATGATTATTACAAAGCCCGCCAATCCTTGCCGGTCGTCGATGTCATCGAGAAGATTCGTGCTGACACACCGCATTATATCGAATACCAAGATATCGATGAGGATCTCATAAAAGCCGTCGTCGCCACTGAAGATCGCCGTTTCTTTCAAAGAGAAGGCATCGATTTTATCGCTTTGGGCAGAGCGCTGTTTCGAAATCTTGAAGCGCGCTCACTTGTCGAGGGCGGATCGACGATCACTCAGCAGTTGATCCAAAATGTCTATTTTGGCTTTGATAATAACCTGATCGACAAGTTTGCCGAATATTTTTTCATCTATGATTTTGAGGATGCTTACACTAAAGAAGAGATCTTAGAGATGTATCTCAACATCATCAATTTTGGCGATGGCAATTTCGGGGTATATGCGGCAAGCATGGACTACTTTGGCAAAGACCCTTCAGATCTTACGATCTATGAGGCATCTTTGCTGGCAGGCATACCCAACAGTCCCGCCAACTATCAGCTTTCCAACAAAAACCCCAAAACTTACGAAAGACAAAGACATGTGTTGCAGTCGATGCTACAAGAGGGTTATATCGATAAAAGCGCATACGATGAAGCGCTGGC
>CALUZL010000045.1 GCA_944325295.1 uncultured Erysipelotrichaceae bacterium
AGTGGTGGCAGCGTATCGACGACGCAGACATGTTATGTGATCGAGGTCACCGGTCTTGGTCCAAACGAGTTCCGCGAAGACTTCTATGATGCCGTGATCAGCGATATCGGAAGTGCGACCGTCTATAATTACTACTTCAACAAATACAACGTCGAAGTCTACGATCAAGAGGTCTATGAGAAACTTTCTACATCTTATGAGGGTATTAAATAATGTGCGTATTCTGTGATATCGTAAACAAGAAAATACCATCGAGGGTAGTCTATGAGGATCAAGAGGTCTTGGCGATCCTTGATATCTCGCAAACGACTAAAGGTCATACTCTTGTCATGCCCAAAAAACACTATCAAAATATTTTAGAGATCCCCGATCAAGAGTTGACCCAGATCATAAAGGTCACCAAAGACTTGGCTGCAAAGATCATGGTCAAACTTAATGCTGCCGGTTTCAACATCTTGGCAAACACAAATCCTCAAGCCGGTCAAAGTGTGATGCACCTTCACTTTCACATAATCCCTCGCTACGATGAAAATGATGGTATCGAAATAAAATTCAGTGAAAACGACTTTGATCTCGATGCGATCTTAAAAGAGATAATTGCTTAAAAACTAAAGAGGTGTGAACCTTAGGTAAACTTTAAGGATTCACGCCTTTTTTATTCCCTTCTCCAGTTTCAAAGCAAAAATGTTTAAAAGAACAAATCTTAATCACATCATTTTCTTTTTTTGTCTATCGATTTTTTTCTGATCTTTTTTTAATTTGCGCATCTTTGCACCATCGCGCAAGATCGTGTGATATACATCACGCCAAAGTTCAGCGATATGTTCGCGAGCATAGTATTCTGATCCTTTGATCGCTTTAGCTTTAGCTTTAGCATAATAGTCTTTGTCATTTTTCAGGCTGTCGATTTCTTTTATAAAACCCTCGTTATCATTGGCTTTGAGATAAAAATCAAAGAGTATCTCCGGATAGATGTCGAGGTCTCTGATCAAGATCGGAATGTGACAACTCATGGCTTCAAGGATCGACATCGGAAAGAGTTCGGCATATGATGGTAAAAACATCACATCGGCCATGTTGTAGACATCGCTCATACCCTCGCGTTCAATGATCCCCAAAAACTTCAGATTTGCCGGCGGCTCTTCGGTCACTTTTTTGATCTCTTTATCGCCGTCAGATATCATCCCGAAAGAAAAACCTCCGGCCCAGACGAATTGAATGTCCGGTCGACTCTTAGCTATTTCATAGAAATCCATTACCCCTTTTCTGGTCTGTAGTTGACCGACACCGAGAACGACAAAACAGTCTTCAGCAATGCCGTATTTTTTCCTGATCGCTTGTTTTGCATCAAAGCTTATCGGGTGAAAATATTCATCGGATACAAAATTCGGCACATAAAAGATCGTGTCTTTATCCATGCCGTATTTGTTGACCAAAGGGTCAATAAAACAGGGATTCACGACGACCAGATAATCCATAGCTTTGTAAAACTGGATCGTATAGAAATAATAGACTTCTCTGATGAAGTCGGGAAGATCCAGTGATTCATCGACAGTTTCGGGGATATAGTGTACATAGCCGACACTATAGCTTCCGGAATTTTTACTTGGCAAAGTGACGATGAACTCCGGGTTGTATGTGTGGTAGTGAACGATATCGGCCTTAGTAGACGAATTGATGACGACGTCAAACTCATCGCTCAAATATTCCTTGATGAGCTTTACCTGTTCTTCATAAACTGCCAAAACACCCTGTCCTTTGACCATATCGGCCTTAGACATCATGTTTATGATGGGCCGGGAAGATCTGTTCAGCTTGTGCTCTTTGATCACTTTTTTATTTTCTGAACGTCTTTCGATCAGATCTTCCTTTTTTTTCTGCTTGGCTTTAAGTTTTTCTTCTAATTTCTTTTCTTCCATCTCTGTCTTCTATTTATGTCTGTAAAAACTGCGATTTTCAAGCGCAAAAAGTTTTGGTGTAAACTCTCCGACTTCGACTGCATCCGTAGCTTTGGTTATCGTATTTATGCGGGCATCGATATTGTCGATCAGATACAACAGTTCTGCTTCAAGGGTCAGCGGTCTGATCGGCGAACCGTATTCGAGCTGGCCGTGGTGAGCTAAGACCATATGGCGCAACAGTAAAAATTCTTCACTGTCCTCAAGATTCAACTCCTTGGCGATCTCGCACATCTTTCCCTGAATGATCGAAATGTGGCCTAACAATTTTCCCTCTTTTGTATACTCGGTGACGATCGGCGAAGACAACTCTTCGATCTTGCCAAGATCGTGAAGGATGATGCCGGCGATCAAATAATCGCGATCGACGACCGGATAAATATCACAGATCGCTTCACCGACTTTGATCATTCCCAAGATATGGGTCGCCAGTCCGCCCATAAAGGAGTGATGGATCTTGCTGGCTGCAGGGTATTCATACACCGCATCACCATAGTAATTGATCACAGCCACAACGATCTTGGCGATATTACGATTTTGAAAACGATTGATCGCATCTTGAAGATCATTTCGGAGATCGTTTTTTGAGATCGGTGATTTAAAAATAAAATCCTCCTTGTTTATCTCCGATTGGATCAGTGGAAATACTTTAGCGATCTTGAGCTGTAAGACATTGCGGTATAAGATGACATCGAATTCAAATTGGTAGACTTTACCGACCTCGAGTTCTTTTTCGATCTCAGGTTTGACATCCCACATCTTAGCTTCGATGGCTTTGGAATCATCTTGAAGACTTAAAGTAAGATAAGGTGAGCCGGAATTAGTTGCACCCTTGGTTATTGATGTCACCAAGAGTTTTTCATTTAAATGCTCCCCTTCCTTAAAATCGATTACTTTTTTCATTACTCGTCCTCCACTTCATTCATTATGGCATAGATATCATCATAATTGAAACCCTTCATTACCAAACCTTGAAATATCTTGTTTCGCAACATGCTGCCGGTGTACTTGCGCTTATAATTCTTATAGAGTTTCGCCGCTTCTTTGCGCAATACCTCACTTTCCTTAAAGACTTCTGAGGAGAAGTCCAAAGAATCAATCGCCCTTTGTGCAAGATCACTTGAAAAACCATCTGCGATAAGTTTTTTTACGATCATTTGTTTTTTGTGGTTTAAGGAATGGTTTTTGATCGTCGATTGATAAGAATAGGCTTTTTTTAAAGCTTTTTCAAACTCTTCGTCTTCATCGTAAGTTATCACCTTCGTAATGATGTCATCACTGACGCCGACCTTTTTTAAATTTTGGATGATCCGTTTCTGCGACAAAAACTTAGCTCGGAATTGCGATATCTTACCTATGGCATACTTTTCATCGTCCAAAAGACCACGCTTTTGCAGCTTGCGCATGATTTCTTGAAGGTCGCGATCATCGATATCAAAGTGAGTGGTCAAATAATTACTCATCTCTTTTTCACAATAATCACGCGCTGCTAAGCGTCGCAAAGCTCCGCGGTATGCTTTGGTCCGATTCTCGCTCTTTTTGATGTCCTCAAGCTCTTTTTGCGTTATCTTATTTCCTTTACGCAGGCCACGCTCATAAAACTCATCAAGGGAAATGACGACATCCTCGCAAGTGCGGTCACCCTTAGCCAGGATCAGTTCGATATAGTCATTCTTCAATTTTGTCTCTTGAAGCGTATAGCTCTCAGCGTATTCTCTTATGGCATCGGTATAAACTTTGACGATCCGATCGGCAAACGTATCGGCATCATAACTTTTAGCTATCTTTTGGTTAAGATCACCCATCGAAGCGATCTTCTCGGTCGATAGCTCGCTGAATACTTGCAACTTTTTGACCAGTTCTTCTTCATCATCAAAATAATACCCGTTTTCACCATCCCGAATGAGATCTTTGACACACTCATCGCGTCTGGCAAAGACTACAAGGCCGGAAGCCATCGCCTCGATATAAGTCATGCCCTGCGTTTCGCTCGTCGAGGCACTGACAAAGGCATCGGCACTGTGATAATAGTGTGGGATAACTTCAAAAGGTCGTTTATTGCCAAAATAGATATAATCGTCAAGCTCTTCTTTTTTACTATAAGCTATAAGTTCGTCGAGCTGAGGACCACCACCGATGATGACCAACTTCATTTTAGCATTTTGCTTTTTCAAGACTTTAAAGGAGCGGATCAGGACATCCAAAGATTTCTCCTGCGCAATACGGCCGACATATAATATGAGTTTATAGCCGTCTTTTAGACCGACTTCTTGCCTGATCCTCTTTATATCGTCAGCTGTAGTGTTCTTTTTCTCAAAGCGATAGAGTTCGGTTCCGGTCGGAATTATCTCGATATCGGTCTTCACTCCGTATTTTTCTAAAAGTTCAGCTGTTTTTTTCGAGGGTGATATCATTTTTACCGCTCGATTTGAAAGAAATCGCGAATAACCGGCTATCGCTTTTTTGCCATACTTATCAATCACATCTAAATCCAAGAAATTGACATAGTGCGTATAATCCTCATAAGTCGTATGATACGTCCTGACGATCGGCAAATGAAAGCGTTCAGCACACATTTCAGCAAAGATACCGACACCAAACTCGGTGTGGATATGAATTAAGTCTAAATCAAGTGCCTGGATATCGTCGTAAATAAACGGATGGATCGGACTGGTGATGGCATATCCATAGAGTTTTTTTATGACAACTCCCGGCAGTCTGATAACATTCCCCTCTTTGACGACTTTAAGAAGGCCGGGATGTGTACAAATAACGAAGGCCGTGTGGCCGCGCTCTTCGAGTTTTTTTCGTGTCAACTCGACCGATGTCACTACGCCGTTTATATCCGGCAGATATGTATCTGAAAATAAACCGATTCGCATAATTTACTTTACCTTCTTCAATTTGATATAGATAAATAAGATCGCTCCCAAAAGGATCACAAAATAAAAAGTCGCAAAGCGCCATATGAGCATACCGGCACTGGCAATCGTCTGTCCAAAAAGGTTACCAAACATCAGTACAAAGATCATCTCCGTTC
Source organism: uncultured Erysipelotrichaceae bacterium (assembly GCA_944325295.1). Taxonomy (GTDB): domain Bacteria; phylum Bacillota_I; class Bacilli_A; order Erysipelotrichales; family Erysipelotrichaceae; genus JAHHTG01. Next base: position 4,999 of record CALUZL010000045.1, read on the forward strand.
CACCGCTGGCACCCGGGATCGGGATCGTGCTGGAAGTTATTGCCACAAAACTGCCCATCGCTACACAATCGATCAAAAGCTCAAGATCGATCGAACATCCCATTATCCAGAAAACGAAAAAAGGAACTGAATAATAGACGACAAGCCTGACGATATCGAGCGCAAAGACGATCGCCAAACGCCCTTTGCAGTTCTTAAAATTACTGATCTCATTTCGAAAACGTTCTAATTGGATCTCGATGTTTCGGATGGTCAATTGGGGATCTTTTACTAAGTGCAGCTTAACACCGAGGTATACACCTTTATTCTTAAGCCAGTCATGAAGTCTTTTAAACCTCGCCAAAGAAAAAAAAAAAGCTATGACTGATCCATTTATGATAAAACCGACGATCACGAAAATGAACAGGTTGCTAAAGTTCGCATAAAACTGAGGAAACTTAACAATGATGAAAAAGGCACTCAGTAAAGTAAGGGCACTTTGATAAAGGATAAACTCCATCCACAAGATACTTCCGGCATCACCGGTATCGACTTTCTGCTTTTTAAAGACATAGAATTGGATTATCTGTCCGCCACTGGCTGATGGTGTTATGCCGTGAAAAAGTGCCGCGACGAGCACATTTAAAAAACCCTCGCGGACCTTATATTGGGGATGAGTGATCCTTGTGAGTACCACTAAAATGATCCCGATCACAAACTGCCAAACCAGCACCACAAACAAGACGATGCCAATACCTAAAGGATCGACGTTTTTTATGACATCGATGATCCCCTCGCCACCAAGACTCAAAGAAAAGCCGATGACTAAAGCACCGATAAGAATGATAAACAGGATATTGAGCCCGTAATTGCTGAATAATCGCTTCATCATCACTCCGCCTTAAAATCGATCATGACATCCTCGTAGATCGCCACCAGTTCCTTTTGCATGTCTTCGCTTTCATCGTAGACCTTGTCCGTCAGCCCGACATGAACATTTTTGATCTCGCCGTTTTCCATCACAAACAGAAGCGGTATATACAAAGCTTTTTTCCCCTGCTCATCCACGGGAAGTTTATCATAAAGGATATCATAGATATTGCTTCGATATTCACTAAAAGGATAGTCGTTACTGTCGGTATCGATATAGTAGACGCTGACACCAAGATTTACACAAGCGGTCTCAAGCTTCGCTACTGCCTTTTGGCAATATTCACAGCTTGGTGAAGAGAAAAAGAAGATCCCGGTTTTATCTTCGACATATAACTTTACAAATTCTTCCGGCGCTATCCCTTTAAAATGGTGATCGTAGGCATCCATGCCCTGATAGACACTCATGTCGACATCATAGCTGTTTGCGACTGTCTGCGTCAGATGCGCATCTGAACTACAGCTCACCAAAAAGATCAATGCCAAAAAAACAAGCAACTTTTTCATGATCTAATTATACCACACTAGTTCCCTGTTTTAGAAAGCTTACAAAGAAGTAAGCAAGGTATAAAAAAGGTATCCTTTATAGAAACTTTTTTATTTTTAGAATATGGTTTCTTATATGCAAGGTATCAAAAGATCAAGACAAAAGAAGCGATGAAAAAAGGAGCTTACGATCTTTTAAAAGGTTTAAAGGATCAAGCCCATAATAATATCGATGTGATCGTAACTGACCGTGGCAGTGAATTCTATAGCTTATATGAATTAGAAGATATTGGTGGCCTACATAG
>CALUZL010000046.1 GCA_944325295.1 uncultured Erysipelotrichaceae bacterium
GTAGTAGTTTTTTTTTTTTTTTTTCAAAAATGATTTTTTGATTTTTTAAAAGATTGGATAAAGGGAATTTAAACTTCTTCGTTTTCAATCGCTTTTATTATGTCAACACGTCTTTGATGTCTATCGCCTAAAAAAGAGGCTTCAATAAATTCGTCTAAGATCATCTTGGCAAGTTCATCACCGACAACTCTTGCACCAATGCAAAGGATGTTAGCGTCATTGTGCTGACGTGAAAGTTTAGCGCTGTAGGGGTCGCTGACACAGGCGGCTCTTATGCCTTTGACTTTGTTGGCACTGATCGAAACGCCGATCCCGGTACCGCAGATCAGTACTCCCAGATCTGCTTTGTTTGCCATGACATACTCAGCGACTTTTTTGGCTATGAGCGGGTAGTCGATCTTTTCACCTTCTCTAACGCCAAGATCGATAACTTCAACATCTTTCGTGATGAGATGTTCTTTAAGGACCTCTTTTAACTTTGGTCCGGCATGATCATTTCCAATTACGATTCGCATATTCTTCTCCATCAATTTAATAAAGATTCCTTCTCTATTCTAACAAGAATGCTATAATAAGACCATGGCCTTTGAAGCAAATATCGAACAGTTTTCCGGTCCTTTGGATCTGATGCTGCACTTAATTCGCGAAAATAAACTCGACATCTTTGATCTCGATGTCGTCGTGCTTTGCGATCAGTACCTTGAGTATCTTGAAAAGATGCAGGATCTTAAGCTGGAGATCGAAAGTGAATACCTTGTCGAGTTGGCGACACTCATTGAATATAAATCAAAAAAGCTGTTGCCTAAAAACAGTGCTGAACTGGAAGACGACTACAAGGAAGATCCCAAGGATGCCTTGGTTAAAAGACTTATTGAGCATCAAAAGTATAAAGAGGTGTCTTTGAAGTTTCAAGAGGCTTACAGCGAGCGCCTTGAGCAAATGGCAAAGCCGCTTAGTGATGTCGATAATTTTCGTGACGATACAGACGATGTCTTATACGATGGTAACAGCTACGAATTATTAAAAGCCATGAACCGCATCTTGCGAAGATTGAAACTTTCAAGACCGGTCGAGACCAAGCTGGCAAAAAAAGAGATATCGGTCGATGATCGGATCTTAGTGATCAAGGCTCGTCTTAAAGATATGAATGAGAGTTTTGATTTTGACGTATTGATAGATGACTGTCATGATTTACAAGGGGTAGTCGTAACTTTTTTGGCAGTGCTCGATCTTATAAAAGATTCACTGTTGAACTTCAAGATCGGCGAAGATGATCATATTTATTTAAAAAGGAGCGTGAATTGATGGAGGCGGTCGCAAACAAAGAATTAGAAACAGATATCGAAAAAAAAGATGAAGACAATCAGGATCAAACGCCATCACTTGGCAAAGAAGCGACGATCGAAGGCCTTTTGTATGTCGCCGGTGAAGATGGGATAAAGGCGGCCAGAATCGCTGAAACGCTTGACATAACTCTTGAGGACACCTGTGTCTATCTTGAAAATATCAAAAAACGCTACAGAGATGACAGCTTCGGCATCGAACTTGTCGATTATGGTGGGACTTATAAATTCCTGACAAAAAGAGAGATTGCACCCTATGTTCAAAAATTGCTCGACCTGACGCGATCATCAAACCTCTCACAAAGCGCTCTTGAGACATTGGCGATCATCGCATATAAACAACCGATCACCCGTGTCGAGATCGAAGATCTGCGCGGTGTCGGTTGTGACATGATGCTTCGTAAGCTTTTAGCCAGAGGTCTGATCCAAGAAAGCGGCAGATCGCAAGCGCCGGGAAGGCCGATCTTGTATGAGGTCACAGATGAATTCATGGACAGTTTTAAATTGGAATCCTTAAGTGATCTTCCGATTTTGCCCGATTACAGTACTGATGAAGAAAGTGAGAGTTTATTTAGCGAATGATCGACAGGTATACAAGTGAAACATTTAAAAAGATCTGGTCTGATGAGAATCGGTTTCAAAAGTATCTCGAAGTTGAGATCGCCAGTTTAAAAGCGTTGGCTGAAGATGGTGTAGTGCCAAAAGAAGATGTTGAAAAGATCGCAAAAAAGGCGACTTTTGACCTCGACCGGATAAATGAACTCGAGGCCTTGACTAAACATGATGTGATCGCTTTTACCAGAGCAGTAGATGAGAATCTGGGGGAAGAAAAAAAGTGGCTTCACTATGGATTGACTTCGACCGATGTCGTGGATACGGCCTATGCCCTGCTTTACAAGGAGGCAAACACATACATTAGAGAAGATCTTTTGGCTTTTTTAAAGACGCTCAAAGAGAAGGCTTTAGCATATAAAGATACGCCCTGTATCGGCAGAACGCACGGGATCCATGCGGAGATAACCGCTTTTGGCCTCAAATTCGCCCTGTACTATGATGAATTCAAGAGAAATGTTGAAAGGTTTGACCATGCGCGCAAAGTCATTGAAGTCGGCAAGCTCTCCGGAGCAGTCGGCACTTTTGCAAATATCGCAGCCAAAAATCAAGATCGCACTTGTGAGCTTTTGGGAATAGGTAGTGCGGCGATATCGACTCAGGTCTTGTCACGTGATCGCCATATCGAGTATTTCAATACCTTAGCTCTGATCGCTTCCTCTTTGGAGAAGATTGCCTTTGAGATTCGCAATCTGCAAAGAACGGAGGTATCCGAAGTAAATGAGTATTTCAGCCCCGATCAGAAGGGTTCAAGTGCTATGCCGCACAAGAAAAATCCGATCGGCAGCGAGAATATATGTGGGTTAGCAAGAGTAGTCAAGGCTTATGCCGGTGTCGCCCTTGATAATAACGCCCTTTGGCACGAAAGAGATATTTCTCATTCCAGCACCGAAAGGATAATAGCTCCGGATGCGACTGCACTAATCGACTACATGCTAAAAAGGATGCGAAACATCCTTGACAAACTAATCGTCCACCAAGAAAAGATGATCAAAAACATCTATCTGACTCAAGGTGTCATCTTTTCCGGACGTTTTGTGAGCAAACTTGTTGATAAGGGGCTAAATCGTGAGAAAGCCTATGATCTGATCCAACCCTTAGCCCTTAAAGCTTATAGCGACGATGTTTCTTTTAAAGAACTATTACTTCAAAGTGAAGTTGCAAAGATCCTTGATAGGGAAGAGATCGATGATTGTTTCGACCTGGGATATCATTTACGAAATGTCGATGAGATTTACAGGCGGGTCGGGATCTTATGAGTCAGAAAATCAAAAAGACCTTAGCCGTAAGTCTTTTCTGCTTGTTTGTTGTCGGATACTTGTTTTATGTGTTTTATCCGCGCAAAATCTTAAGCAGCACTGATATTGACAGCTTCAGCATCGACGTCTTTGATCCCTTTAGTGAAAAAGATGTCGATATGTACATCGTCACAGATGACAAAAATACGATCGAAGCTATAGAGGGCGCAAAAGTAATCAAAGACAGCGAGACCTTTATCAGTCTGAAAGAACTTTTAAGCGATGCTCGCCTCGGTCAGGATCCTTCCACTGTCATCTCTAACAGCTTTATCTTGAGTCATTTGCTTAAAAGTGATGCCATGGCACATAATACGACGATCATGAACATCGCTTTTGCCAAGGAGGGAAGCTATGATGGCGTGAGTCTTTTTAACGGTGGTTATTGTCAAAAAGACAACAAGCTCTACACTATCGATGCCGAACTGTTTGAAGATATCTTAGAATTGCTTCAATAAAAAAACTGCAGTGTGACCTATTAGGAGACCACTGCAGTTTTTGTCAGCCGATTATATCGTGAAGATAGATGTTGTTTTCGCGATCGGGGCCGACCGAGACCATCGAGATCTTGACTTTAGTGTAATCTTCGATGAATTTGATGTATTCTTGGCACTCTTTAGGAAGTTCTTCAAAGGTGGTAATAGAGGAGATATCCTTTTGCCAACCTTTGAATACTTTGTATACCGGTCTTAGATGTTTGTAGGCGGCGATGGTCGAGGGCAGGTTGTAGTGTTTCTTTCCTTCTTCATCTTCGTAGGCAATACATACCGGGATCTCTTTGAGATCCGAGAGGACATCGATCTTGGTCAGGACCAGATCGGTAAGACCATTCATCTGGACAGCTTGCTTGCAAACGACTAGATCTAACCAACCACAGCGTCTTTTTCTTCCGGTCGTAGCTCCATACTCAGCTCCGACCTCGGTGATCTTATCACCGATCTCATCAAAGAGCTCCGTGATAAAAGGTCCCTCACCGACCCTTGTCGAGTAGGCTTTTACAACGCCGATGATATGGCCGATATATCTTGGCGCTACAGCTGCTCCGGAAATGACGCGGCCGATTCCGGGATTGCTGGAAGTGACGTAGGGGTAGCTGCCATAGTCGATATCGAGCATGTTGGCTTGCGCACCTTCAAAGAGGACATCATCATCTTGAGCCAGCGCGATATTTAGGACTTCCGAAGAATTGATGATGAGCGGCAAGAGCGCTTCTCTTACCGGTTTGAACTTTTCGAGCAGTTCGTCGATATCGAAAGGTTCTTCATTATATATTTTGACCAAAGTCTCGTTTTTGATCTTTAAGGCATTTGTTAAGCGTTCTTTAAAATAGTCAAAGTCGACAAGATCACCGATGCGAAGGCCGATCCTGGTGTACTTATCGGCATAACAAGGACCGATACCACGCTTGGTCGTACCGATCTTAGCGCAGCCAAGCTTGGCTTCTTGCAAAGCGTCGATCTTTATGTGATAGGGCATGATCAGGTGTGCTCGATCAGATATCCGCAAATGATCGACATTGACGCCGTTCTCTTTTAAGATGCGGATCTCTTCAAGTAAGACAAAAGGATCGATGACGACACCGCTGGCGATCACGCACAGCGCTTTATCTGACAAGATGCCCGATGGTAAAAGATGAAGAACGATCTTTTTATTGTCGACGACGATCGTGTGACCGGCGTTGTTTCCACCCTGATATCTGACGACATAATCCATTTTTTTGGCCAGATAATCGACGACTTTTCCCTTGCCTTCATCGCCCCACTGGCAACCCATTACAACATAACCTGCCATAATTCTACCTCCGTCTAATTATATAATGAGTACAGGGGCTTTGGAAAGTTTAAAGTTGTGGTATTATATTAAAGTAAAGGAGAAACAACTTATGGCAGAGTGTAATCATAAATGCAGTGAATGCAGTCAAAACTGCGATGAAAGGGTCGAAAAAGGACCGCTTCCATCCACTAAGATAAAAAAGATAATCGGTGTCCTCTCGGGAAAGGGCGGTGTTGGAAAATCGATGATATCTTCGCTTTTGGCTGTAAGTCTTGCCAAAGAGAATTATACCGTCGGGATCATGGATGCCGATATCACCGGACCGAGCATCCCTAAGATATTCGGGCTTAAAGGTGACACGGTCGGTGATGGCATCGGTATTTATCCGCACCTCAGCGAGAAGTATCAGATCAAGATCGCCAGCGTCAACACCATGCTTGAAAGCGAGGAGACACCCGTCTTATGGAAGGGTCCGCTTTTAAGTGGGATGGTCAAACAGTTTTATACCGACGTCTATTGGGAAGATCTTGACTATTTGATCATCGACATGCCACCGGGAACGGCAGATATCGCTTTGACGGTATTGCAAGATCTTCCGATCGATGGACTGGTGATGGTGACCGGTGCTTCAAAGCTCATCGGTATGGTCGTTGCCAAAGCGATAAACATGGCCAAGATGACAAATACCAAAGTTTTGGGTGTGGTTGAGAACATGGCTTATGTGAAATGTCCGCATTGTGCTGAAATCATAAATATCTACCCGGAAGACAATACTGAAGCGATAGCTTCAAAATACGGACTTAAAGTCTTGGCAAAGCTGCCGCTTGATCCGTCTTTGGCCAAGTTATCCGACAGCGGTCATATCGAAGACTACAGTGGCGATGATCTCAAAGATCTCATCGCTAAACTTTAAAGGGTGAACATTATGGCAATAAAGATCTTGGTCGCTGATGATGAAGCGAAGATCCGCAAATTAGTACGCAAGTATGCCGAACATGAAGGCTATGAAGTCATCGAAGCCGAGGATGGTCAGGAAGCTTATGAGAAGTGCATGGCCGAAGATCCGCAACTTCTCATCTTGGATGTCATGATGCCTCGCCTTGACGGTTTTGCCGCCTATCAAAAGATCAGACAGACCAAAGATGTCCCCTGTATCTTTTTGACTGCTTTAAACGAGGAGTATAACCGGATATACGGTTTTGATGTCGGCGCTGATGATTATGTCAGCAAACCTTTCTCGACTAATGAGTTGATGAAAAGGGTCAATGTCGTCTTAAAGCGCAACTTGCAAAGCACTGCCGATCGCAAAGAAAAGATCGAAGTCGAAGGTATCGTCATCGATGAAGAAGCGCATATCGTCACGGTCGATGGCGAAGTCAAGACGATGTCGCTCAAGGAGTATGAACTCTTGTTGTACCTCATCAAAAATCCGGGTATCGCCCTTACCCGCGAGAATATTTTAGAGAAGATCTGGGGTTACGGTTATTTTAAAGACGATCGGACACTGGACACGCATATCAAGCTTTTGCGCAAGACGCTGGGACCTTATGCGACTTACATAACGACGATCAGAGGGGTAGGTTACCGTTTTGAAAAACAAAGACCGCAAGAAGAGAAGAAGCTTTAATATCACGATCGTCCTTACGGGCATTTTGATGGTCTTTATGATGGTGATCTTAGGAATAATCTATGTCTTTCAGATCAACTTCATGGACGTCTTTTACGAAAACAGCAAGATCGAAGATATGGAAAGAGTCCTCTCGACTCTCGATAGTGCCTTGGATGATGACGATCTTAAAAACGTCGTCAATGAGATCGGCTTTGAGACAAATGCCTGTGTCGCGATCAAAAACAGCAGTTCCATGAGTGAATACGTTTCGCAAAGCGAAAACGAGTACTGCAGCTTGAATTATCTTTCAAGCAATCAGTTTGACACCATGTTTGACGAATCGAAAGCCAATGGTGGAAGTGGTCTTTTTGTCATCAGACATCTCGATCTAAACAACCGTGATTTCTACGACGACAATCTCAGGGCCCTGACCAGGATCGTCAATCACGACGGGGTCGAATACATGCTTGTAGTGTCGGATACGATCGAACCTTTGCCCTCGGTAACTTCGACGATCCAGCTACAGTTTTTCTACATCATCATCTTTGTGGTGATCATTACGATCATCCTGGCACTTTTACTTTCGATACTCTTTAAATCTTTAAAGAAGATAAATGAAGAGGCCAAGACTTTGCCTGACGGCGTTTATGATGGCGATGATGTGCACTCTGTGATCCAGGAAATGGACGACATAAATGACACCTTGAAGGAGTCGTGTATTGCGATCAAGCAGGCCGATGTCGCCAGAAAAGAGTTGCTGTCAAACGTATCGCACGATCTGCGGACACCTTTGACGATGATCGTCGGCTATGGGGAGATGATGATCGACTTTGATGAAGAGAAGACCAATGACAATATCAAACTTATCATCGATGAGGCCAACCGGTTGTCAAATCTGGTCAATGATCTCTTAGATCTTTCCAAGGCGGAACTGGGGAAGCTCGATCTCGACATGCAAGATGTCAGTCTCAACGAGTTTTTGACCTCAGTATACAATCAATACCGTCTCTATCTTGAAAATCAGAATATCGAGTTTACACTCGATTTAGATCGGGATATCTTCT
>CALUZL010000047.1 GCA_944325295.1 uncultured Erysipelotrichaceae bacterium
TTGTCATTATATAACATTGTCCGTAAGCTAATTTCGGTTTTTGGGGGTAATATCCTGAGACTGTGAAAGAGGGTATTAAAAGAGCACTTGCAATCTTCATCTGGATAGGCGCTGTTTTGGTGCTAGCGATCATTGGTATCTATAGTTATAAGATAAGTGGTGATGATAAGAAGGAAGTATACTATCCGCTGAGCAACTATGTCGTTGCGGTAGATCTCACATCTAAAAAAGAGATCAGCAGTGAATATCTTGAAGCAAAGCTCTCAAAGCTCGCTGAAGATGGCTACAGTTACAAACGAAGTCGCTATACACCGGCTTCGTTTACTATCGATGATGCAACTTTTATAAGGGATGCAACCGGTTCTTTAACCAGTGCCTACACAACCGGTTATCAGGGCACCATCAGCATACCCGATGCTTATGTAAACGCAGCTGCTCTTTATCGCTCTTCTGATCAAACACTTGTCGATAACGACATCATGGCGACGACGACCCTTGACTGGAGTGGCATTTTCGGCGTCGCAGGTTCAACACCGATCGTCTGTGGCCACAACAATATCGGTATCTTTGGCCATTTTGGTAACTTGCAAGTCGGCTCCAAGATCTATATCGATACTTCCTATGGTCAATTCATCTATCAGGTCAGCGGTTTTGCGATCGGTGATGCGACTGATACCAATATCCTTTTCAACGGGACCGATATCGTGTCCTGGGGACTTGGCGGTGGCAACAGTATGATCTTGTACACCTGCTATCCCCTCAACGCCTATCCGGCTTATCAAAGATACATCGTCTTTGCCGATCTTGTCGACGGGACGGAGCTCAGTTAAAGAAAAAAGCCTTTAAAGGCTCTTAATGGTCAGTCGACCATTTTTAAATGCGCAAAAGCTTTATAGAACCCGTCATCAGATACGCTGTCGGTCACATATAGGGCTTGCGCTTTTACTTCTTCTCTTCCCTGTCCCATCGCAATGCTTACGGCACAGACTTTAAACATCGAGACGTCGTTGGGACTATCACCGATACAGATCGTATCCTTCATATCGAAAAGACCCATCTTGCTGAGCTGCAAAATTGCTCCGCCTTTGGATTGTCCTTTAGGTGATATCTCCGCAAGCGCGATATCCTTATTTGTAGACAGACAAAATTCATAATCGTTGTGATTTTCTTCGATGAAGCGATGGAAACGTTCTTTGTCGTTATTCACTTCTCTGATCAATAGTTTAAATATCTTTTCTCCGTCGTAATCATCATCTTTAAGCCAGTATTGATAATTCGCCTCAAAGGGCAATCTTCTTTCTTTGCTGTTTTGTTGTCTTATGATCGAATAGCCGTGTTTTGCGCCTTCGTAGATGACCTCTAAGCCGGCATCTTTAGATCTCTTGGTTATGTCTTTGAGCTCTTTGTCAGCAAATGGGCGCTCATAGATCAATTTGTCATCTTTATAGATCTGTGTCCCTAAGGCCGAGATGTAGTTGTCGATCTTTATGCCAAGATCGATCTTGGCGCTGAGATACACTCTTCCGGTGCAAAGCCAGATCACATTTTCCTCAGCTAATCGCCTGATCGCTTCCAGAGTCTTTGGCGGTATCAGATGACGGCTGTGGTCGATTATTGTTCCATCGATATCCATAAATATGTGTTTCATCTTTTGTATTTTAGCAAATTAAATGACTTTTACAAATTGAAACCTCTTATTTACACGCTCTTTTGTGCAGTTTTGCGAAAATACGTCAAATCTTGAGTATAATATACGGGTAAGAGAGGTATATTATGGAAGAAAAGTTGAATGATCAGCAGCTGGTAAGAAGACAAAAGATGCAAGATCTCAAGGACAAAGGTATCGATCCTTTTGGCCAGGCATATAAAGTAGAAGCTCACAGTTTAGAGCTTAAAAACAAATACGGTGAACTATCAAAAGAAGACTTGGAGAAAATGGATATCGTGACCAGTGTTGCCGGAAGGATAATGTCTAAAAGAAGGATGGGCAAACTGGGTTTCATGCACATTCAAGATAAGGAGGGACAGATCCAGATCGTCGTCAATAAAGGTGTGGTCGGCGAAGATACCTACGAGATCTTCAAAGCCTCAGATATCGGCGATATCGTCGGTATAAAAGGGCAGGTTATAAAAACTGACAGCGGTGAGTTATCGATCAAAGCCCAAGAGTATACCCATTTAACAAAGGCTCTGAGACCGCTGCCGGAAAAGTTCCACGGCCTTCAGGATGTCGAGGAACGCTATCGTCGCCGCTACGTCGATCTCATCATGAATGAAGATGCCCGAAGGATCGCCTTTTTAAGGCCGAAGATCATCAGAGCTATCCAAAGATATCTCGATGGTATGGGACTGGTTGAAGTGGAGACGCCGGTACTGCAGGCGACAAATGGCGGTGCTGCGGCTCGTCCGTTTATAACTCATCATAACACTCTTGACCGTGATTTTTACTTGCGGATCGCCACCGAATTGCCGCTGAAGAGGTTGATCGTCGGCGGCATGGAAGGGGTCTATGAGATCGGCAGACTCTTTAGAAATGAAGGGATGGACACCAAACACAACCCCGAATTCACAACTGTCGAAGCCTACATCGCTTATAGCGATATGTATGGGATGATGGAACTTGCCGAAGGGCTGTTCACCTATGTCTTAAAAGAGACCATCGGCACAAATACCGTAAACATCGACGGTACCCAAATCAAGATCGAAGCTCCTTTCAAAAGAGTCAACATGACCGATGCGGTAAATGCCAAGACTGGCAAAGACTTTAGGACGATTACCTTAAGCGATGCTGTCGCTGTCACTGCAAGCTATGGGGTACAGCTTGAAAAACACGAAATGAGTACAGGCCACATCATAGCGAAACTCTTTGATGAGCTTTGCGAAGACGACATGATCGAGCCGACTTTTGTCTATGGTCATCCGATCGAGATCTCGCCGCTTGCCAAAAAGAACAGCGAAGATCCACGCTTTACCGAAAGATTTGAACTTTACATAAATGGCACTGAATACGCCAATGCCTTTAGTGAACTTAATGATCCGATCGATCAAAAAGAGCGCTTTGAAGAACAGCTTAAGCTTAAAGCTTTAGGTGATGATGAAGCCAGTGAGATGGATACTGATTACGTCGAAGCCTTAGAATACGGCTTACCGCCAACAGGTGGTATCGGGATCGGCGTCGACCGTTTGGTGATGTTAGTGGCGGAAGTAGATTCCATTCGTGAAGTCTTACTTTTCCCACACATGAAAGATCGCAACAAATAATCTGTCAAAGCTTTGATTTGTTTCCTATTAACAAATCATTGACAACCCTTACAAATAAAGTTATCATCAAGTTACAAAATACGTTGAAAAGAAGAGTACTTCAGTAAAGACTTCAAAGAGAGTCTCGGTATGGTGAAAAGAGAAAAGCTGAGCTGAAGGAACATGGTCTTGGAGTGGTCGTCTCGATATTAGGGATGAACGGGTGCGCCTGTTATAGCGCTAGGGTATGATAGTACTCAAAGAGGTGCCTTTAAAGGCATGAATTAAGGTGGTAACGCGAAGTCAAAGTCGCCCTTAGGGGGCGGCTTTTATTTATTTAACAAGGGGGTAGTGATGATAGAGATCAGAAACGTCAGTAAGACTTTTCACACAAACGGAGAGATCAAAGCCGTAGACGATGTCAGCCTGACGGTTGCCGATGGCGAGATATTCGGGATCGTCGGCTATTCCGGGGCAGGAAAATCAACATTGATCAGGATGGTCAATCAGCTCGAAAGATGCGACAGCGGAGCGATCTTTGTGAATGGTACCGATATGACCGAACTAAAAGGAGAAGAGTTACGAAAAAAACGGCGAAAGATCGGAATGATATTTCAACACTTTGACCTTTTGTGGTCGATGAGTGTCCTTGAAAATATCGCTTTTCCTTTAAAGTTGGCCGGTATGCCCAAAGAAGAGCGATTTAAAAAAGCATCCGATCTCGCCGAAAAGCTCGGTCTAAAAGACAAGATAAACGATTATCCGCGCTCTCTTTCCGGCGGTCAAAAACAGCGTGTGGCGATCGCCAGAGCTCTGGTATCCGATCCGGATATCCTGCTTTGTGATGAAGCGACAAGCGCTCTTGACCCCAAGACTACCGACGATATCTTAAAACTTTTGGCAGATATCAATAAAGAATACGGTTTAACGATCCTTATGATCACCCATCAGATGGAAACGGTCCAAAAGATATGTCATCGCTTAGCTGTCATGGCGGATGGAAAAGTAATCGAGGTCGGCACGGTGTCCAAGATCTTTGCCGATCCGCAAAACGATCTCACCAAAAAGCTCATCCAAACGGTCGATACCGGTCTTGATGTAGCGAAAATGGCCCAAGAGTTAAAAGAGCACTATCCGGAAGGCCATCTTTTACGTCTCTCTTTTACTCAGGAGACAAGCGGTAAACCGCTGCTATACGAGATCGCCAAAAAACTCGACATCAGTGTCAACATCGTCAGTGCCAACATCAAAAATACCCAATTCGGTCCTTTGGGCGTTATGTATATCCATATTGAAAAAAGAGTTGAGATCGCTGCCATAATCAGTGAACTTACAAATCAGGGCGTCAAAGTGGAGGTGATATAGATGTTTTCCCAATTCATAGATCCTTTTTTTGAAACGGTATATCTCACCATAGTACCTTTATTGTTTTCGGTGCTTTTTGGTTCGATCATCGGTACTGTCATCTATGTCACCGGTTCAAGACTGATCTTACAAAGCGACAAAAAGATCTTCAGAGTCATAAACCGCGTCGCTGATGCCCTTGTGAACATCTGTCGTTCCATTCCTTATCTGATTCTGATCGTTTGGCTTTTGCCGGTCACAAACTTTTTGACCGGAAGCATCATCGGCACAAAAGCAGCTGTCCCAGCCTTAGTAGTCAGTGCCACTCCTTTCTTTGCCCGCATGGTCGTGATCGCATTTAGTGAAGTCGATAAAGGTGTTATCGAAGCTTCTTTGGCTCTTGGCGGTGACCTTAAAGATATCATCTTCAACGTCCTCATAAGAGAGAGCAAGCCGGCACTCATCTCAAGTGTCGCCGTAACTGCCATCAACCTTGTGTCCTACAGTGCGATGGCCGGAGCGATCGGTGCCGGTGGCCTTGGTTTTGAAGCATTTCAATACGGTTTTGCCAGGAGAAACGATGAACTGATGTTTATAGCGACGATCCTTATCGTCATCATCGTCTTTGCGATCCAGATCGTCGGCGATACCTTAGCCCATAGAACTGATAAGCGATAGGAGGAAAAAGTATGAAAAGATTATTATTGGTTTTATTATTTTGTATCTTGATTACCGGATGCGGTAAAGAAAGCGAAGAGAGTCAAGACGGTGAAGTCATTAATGTTGCTGCTACAGCTGAGCCGCACGCAACGATCTTAGAATTCGCCAAACCGATCCTTGAAGAAAAGGGTTATACCTTAAACATCGAGATCATGGATAACTATTACATCTTCAATCGTTCTTTAGATAATGGTGATGTCGATGCCAACTACTTTCAACACCTGCCGTTTTTTGAAAACGAAGTTTCGGAATACGGCTATGACATCGTAAATGCCGGCGGCATCCACATCGAACCTTTCGGCATCTATTCCAATAAATACGCCTCTATAGATGATATCAAAGAAGGGTCGCGGGTCATCATCTCCAATTCTTTGGCCGATCATGGCCGCATACTTTCCATACTCGAAGATGCCGGTCTTATAAAACTGGCTGAAGGTGTCGATGTCTTAGATGCTACGGTCAATGATATAAGTGATAATCCTTTAGATCTTGTCTTTGAAGAGGTCAATCCTGAACTTGTCACGACGACTTACGATGCGGATGATGGCGACTTGTTTGCGATAAACGGCAATTATGCGATCGGTGCCGGTCTTGATCCTATAAATGACTCTTTGATCCTTGAAAGCGGTGATGAAGACAATCCTTACGTAAACATCATAGCTTGCAAAAGTGGTGATGAAGATTCTGACAAGATCAAAGCTTTAGTCGAAGTCTTGCGAAGTGATGAGGTCAAGGATTTTATCATCGAACATTTTGGCGGTTCAGTAATACCGGTAGAATAGATAAAAGCTGTTCACAGAATATTTTGACTCTGTGATCAGCTTTTTTTACAACCACATACCTAAAAAGTGATCCTTAGATGATTTATTTATAAGATTGTTTATTATGATCATTACAAAACCGATGATCATAAGACCAAGGCCCATACCCATAAAGAATCCGTAAACAAACTCATCAAGTATCATTTCAAGGTCTTTGGTGACAATCATAGACAATATACCGATGCCGACTAAGATTATGCTGATAAGATCTATCTTTCTCATACCTTTATATTAGGTTCGCTGTATTAAGAAATCTTTTGTCGCTGATTAAAAAAGTATTAAATAGTGAAAAGGTGGTGACCTTTGATATATTCGAAGATCACCACCTTCTGTTTAAAAATCGTGTTTTGCATCTTTGAGCGATCTTTTCAGATCTTCAACTTTACAACTATGACAATTACTGCCGCTGCAGCCACTGCACGCTTTTTTCTTAAGGGTCGATCTTATCGCTAAAAGAATGAATACCGATAAGACCAATAAGACAAATGCTGTACCCATTATGCTGTGACGGTTTTGAGTTGTTCGTTTGGTCTTCTGACTAAAAGCCAGACTATCAAGACCATAAGGATTATCGCGACGACAGTAAAGATATCAAAGGTACCATAAACGATAAGAGAACCCATTTGATAGATGATTAAGGATATTACATAGGCAAATACACATTGATAACCAACGGCGAAAAGGGTCCACTTGGTATTGTTCATCTCACGTTTGATAGCACCGATAGCTGCAAAACACGGAGCACATAACAAGTTAAAGGCTAAAAGGGAATAGGCGCCGATCGCATTCATATTAAGTGCCAATGTCGACCAGAATTCTTCACCGGCTTCCGACACTTCTTCGATTCCAAAGATAATACCGAAGGTCGCAACGAGGTTTTCTTTAGCGACAAGCCCTGATATCGTAGCCAAAGCTGCTTGCCAGCTTCCAAAGCCAAGAGGAGCAAAGATCACGCAGATCGCACTTCCGATCATTGCACCTAAACTGTGATCGATCTCAAGTGGTTCAAGCATCCTGAAGGTGCCGTTTACAAAACCAAAACTTGTAAAGAACCAGATGATGATCGTCGATAAGAAGATGACGGTTCCGGCTTTTCTTATAAACGACCAGCCTCTTTCTAAAGTTGACCTCAAGACGGCAGCTATCGTCGGTAAGTGATATTGCGGAAGTTCCATGACAAAGGGAGCTGCTTCCCCGGCAAACATCTTCGTCTTTTTGAGAATGATCCCCGAGATGACGATCGCACCGACGCCCAAGAAATAACAACTCACAGCTACCCACCAAGCATTGCCAAAGAAGGCGCCGGCGATCATAGCGATTATCGGCAGTTTGGCACTACAGGGGATAAAGGTCGTCGTCATGATCGTCATGCGGCGATCTCTTTCGTTTTCAATGGTCCTTGATGCCATGACGGCCGGAACACCACAACCGGTACCGATGAGCATCGGAATAAATGACTTGCCGCTGAGACCGAATTTTCTAAAGATCCTATCCATGATGAAGGCGATCCTGGCCATATAACCACACTCTTCAAGTATGGCAAGCAAGACAAACAATACCAAGATCTGCGGGACAAAGCCGAGTACCGCTCCAAGTCCGGCAACGATACCATCAAGGATCAGACTCTGCAGCCAATCAACACAATTTATCGATAC
>CALUZL010000048.1 GCA_944325295.1 uncultured Erysipelotrichaceae bacterium
CGACAATTACTTCTATACCCTTTCTACAATTGGCCGTGCCGCAGACGATATCCAATACTTCAGAGCCGATATCGACTTTAGTTATGTGGAGATGATCCGAATCCGGATGATCGTGACATTCGATGACCTCACCCACGACAAGACCCTCGCCATATGCCAAATATTCATGACCTTCGATCTCAAAACCGGCTTTGATCGTCTTATCGATGATCTCGTCGGTACTAAGACCGGTCAGATCGACGTATTCATTTAACCACTTTAAACTCAATCTCATAATCCTGTCCTCCTAATCCAAACGCTTAAAAGCTTTCAAGAAACGGATGTCGTTACTGTAGAGATCACGGATGTCTTCGATGCCATACTTTAACATCGCCACCCGCTCAAGACCGATTCCAAACGCAAATCCGGTGTATTTTTCAGGATCGATACCGGCCATCTTCAAGACGTTTGGATGGACCATACCGCTTCCCAAGATCTCGATCCAACCCGTTCCTTTGCAGGTCGGACAACCCTTTCCGTGACACACATGACAGGACATGTCGACTTCAACCGAAGGTTCCGTAAAAGGGAAATAGGAGGGTCGAAAACGAATGGCGTGCCCTTCACCAAACAAAGAATCGGTCATGAACTGAAGCGTTCCTTTAAGGTCAGCTAAAGTTATGCCCTCGGCTACGACAAGGCCTTCGGCCTGCATGAACTGGTGCGAATGGGTCGCATCATCGTTGTCACGACGATAGACCTTGCCCGGACAGATGAGCTTTATGGGCAAATTATGACTCTCCTTTTCTAATACCCGCATCTGGATCGCTGTGGTATGCGTCCTTAAGAGCGTCTTTTCATCGATGTAAAGCGAGTCCTGCATATCTCTGGCCGGATGGCCTTCCGGAATGTTCGCTCTTTCAAAATTATAATAGTCAAGTTCGACTTCCGGACCTTCGGCGATCTTGTAGCCAAGACCGACAAAACAGTCTTCGATCGCCCGTCTGACCAAAGTCAAGGGATGAAGTGTCCCCAGTGTCGGCGTATAAGCGTCAAGAGTAATATCGATCTTTTCACTTTCAAGGGCGGCATCGAGTGCCTTTTTCTCCAGCTCGTTTCGTTTTTCGTCTAAAGCCCTCGTCAGGGCATTTTTGAGCTCGTTGACTTCCTTGCCAAAAGCCGCTTTGTCTTCCTTGGGGATCTGTCGCATCTGTTCCATCAGTTTGCTGACTTCGCCTTTTTTCGACAGATAGGCAATGCGAAATTCTTCGATCGCATTTAAATCTTCTAATCCGGCGATCTTAGAAAGTGCTTCTTTTTTTATTTTTTTAATGTCGTTTAAATCCATACAACCTCCTAAAAAAATAAAAACCACGCCCAAGGAACGTCTTGTCGGCGCGGTACCATCCTAATTCACATAAGTGCTCTTTTAGCTGTAACGGGCTTACCCGAAGATGATTAATCTTACTTTGAAAAGTGAATTCATCAAATTGAACTTAGATCTTTTCAGCGGCCAGATCCTCTCTGAAAGTCGCTTTTGACTACTACTCTTTTCTACTCCGTTTTACTTTATCAATTATATTGAAAATAACTTTAATTACAAGCACTCACGCTCTTTACTTAGCCCGGGCTGCACTATCTTGACCTTTAAGTTTCTCCACTTTAAAAATAACTAAACAAATAATGATATTTATTGTAAAATAGTTTCATAAGGAGATGATTTATGAAACTGAGTGAATTGATCAGACAGTATCAGGAAAAGACCGGTTTCAACAACGCCACGATCGCCAAAGAAGTCGGCGTATCTAAGGCCACCGTCGGTCGCTGGCTAAATGGCGAGATCAATAAGGTCCAAGAAGAGACAGCTTTGCGCCTGAGTAATCTTTTGGGCTATGATGTAAGTAAGATTTTAAACGATGAAATCGCCATCTTCAAAAAACCGATCTTGGGTATGGCTAAGGGCGGCTATGACCTCTTTTTAGACTCTAACTATCTGGGAATGGAAGAATTGACCTATGATGACTATGGCAAAGGTGATTTCTTTTTGTGGGTCGTCGGCGATTCGATGATCGGTGAGGGTATAAAGGACGGATCGCTCATCTACGTGCGCAAGACCAATACCGTTCGCTCTTTTAAAATAGCTGTCGTCAGGATCGCTGATGAGGTTACCGTCAAAAGAGTCGTCTATAAAGGAAATACCCTGATCCTTGAAGCCGCCAATCCCAGCGTACCAAGCCGCTACTTCTCCAAAAAAGAGATCGAAGAGTTGCCGGTGGAGATCATTGGCGAGGTCATATATGCCAAGGTGACGTTTTGATGTGTGGTCGTTATCGCTTAGTCTTTAAAGATTCGAAGTTGTCAAAACAGATCTTGACACAGGCCAAAAAGCTCATCAGTACCTTTAAAACGGCTGATGTCTATCCGGGAAACGACGTCCTGGTCTTTGTCCCTTTAGCCAACGGTAAGATCGATGTCGTCATTAAAAAATGGGGCATCAGAAGCCACTCGCTGCTGATAAATGCCCGTATCGAGACCATAAACCTCACCCCGACCTATAAAAAGATCATAAACAACCGCTGCGTCATCGTCGCCAGCGGGTTTTATGAATGGCGTGATGAAGTGAAGTTCTATCTTGACAAAGACACTGACGAGTTCATCTATCTTGCCGCTATCTACAACGACCAAAACGAATGTGTGATCTTAACTCAGGAAAGCTATGGCAAAGCTAAAACGATCCACGATCGGCTTCCGGTCATCTACGATAAAAAAGAGATGCTCGCCTATCTCCTAAAAGGAGATTTTCAAACATCTCGTAAAGAACTTTTAATCACCCCAACACAGATGAGTACCCTGTTTTAACTCGACCCCGCGAAGCTCAGCGAGCTCACTTGCCGTCACTAATTGATAACCGTCATCGATCAGCTCTTTTATCATGCCATAATCGACCATGGCTTGGGTCGTCGTGGGATGGAGGTCGTGCATGAGGACGACGCAATGATCGAAGACTTCATCTCTGATCGTCTGATTTACGATCTTTGGATCACGATATTTCCAATCCTCTGTATCGAGATCCCAAAGGATGGCCGGCCAAGGCACAGCCTCATCGACCGTACTGTTGTAAGCACCCTCCGGCGGTCGATAGATAAACATGTCGTAATCGAGTTCATCTTTAAACCAAACACCGATATCGGTGACCTCGCTATAGATCGTCGCTGAATCAAGGTGAGTCAAATTAGGATGCGATACAGTATGCGAACCATACTCGTTGCCCTTTTCGATGCCGTCTTGGATGATCACCTTCGTCGTCGGTCCAAGGTTAGCGCCAACGACAAAGAAAGTGCCGACACTGTCATATTTATATAGTTCGGCAATAAGTTTCGGTGTTGCATCCTCGGCCTTGTTTGGACCATCGTCAAAGGTCAGTGCGATAGCCGGCCTGTCCTTGCTGACATAGCGCGGCTTGACATATTTCTCAACTTCGCCCACATTCATGCCGAGTTCAACTCCGATCACGCTTATGGGGATATTGACATCGATATCGTACTCTGGGAAAGTAACGATAAAATTGTCGCCATCGAATCGATAAGTATAACGATCCGCAGTTATCTCAGGATAATAGGTCTCTTCTAAAAACTTAGAAGTATACGCGTAATCAAGTTCACTTTTCTTCATGGTGTAGCGCAGATAGTCAGATATGATGATCTGTCCTTTTTCGCTTACACTGCTGACATGGGGCTCGTTTCCTTCCCTGTCTGCTACAAAAGTCACGCCGTTTTCATAGCTGTAGACCGTATAGTCTCCCATCGCCTTTTCGCTGTAGTCAAAGACGGTCTTTTCTTTTACGTCCTTGCAAAGGTTGCGAGCGACTTCTTTACCCTTTTTGGTCCCGGATGGATAAAAGGCCAGACACTTATTGGTCGTATACTCTTGGGCACTGGCATTGACACTGTTGACACCCATAAAAAGGATCTTTCGATAGCCAAAAGATACGGCTATGACGCCAACGATCAAAAGTAAGATCAATATAAGCGAATATTTTATACTTTTTCTAAGTCTTCTCTTCTTTTTTCTCTTTACTGATTTCCCCATCAAATATCACTCCATAAAACTAATCGACGACCTAATTCTAGCATAAATTCAAAAATAGTGGGTTAGTTATCCATTAGAGAGAAAATTCATGTATAATATTATGTGCACGCCCTCTTAGTTAAATGGATATAACAAGCCCCTCCTAAGTGTTAGTCAAAAGTGGGCTTGATATGTTAAAATGTGTTAGTCAAAACGGTTCGATTCCGCCTCTAGACGCTTGATTTTTGCTAACCTGTCTCCCTAGTTAAATGGATATAACGAGCCCCTCCTAAGGGCTAATTGAGGGTTCGATTCCCCCGGGGGACGCCAAAGTCAACTACCGAGAAATGCTGATGAATAAAGGCTTATTCTCGGTTTTTTTATTTTGTTATCAAATTTGTAAAAAATGACGATTTTCGAGAATTTTGGGTGGCAATGGGTGGCAAAGCCCATTTTTGCTTACATGATAACTAATACCTAAGGAAGTGTTAGTTAGGGTGTAACCGGGTGGCAAGAATTTTGGTATTTTGCCACCCAAAAAAGCTCTTTTGTCACCCAAATTTAAAATTTTAATTCGATTTTGCCACCCAACTCTTTGAAAAATACTTAATTGTTAATTATGAAATGATTCTTATTTTTTATGCGCCAGTGCTCTTTTAGCTTCTTCTTCGGTTTTATATAGTCTTTTGTTAGATAATCTTATACCACCACCATTTTCAAATCTGACAGTGGTAAACCGCTTTGTTTCTTTGATTATTTCTACTTTAGTTATGAATCGATTTGGCTCAATGCTCATGTGTCGCAAAGTAACACAAATAAGAGAACAGACAGCCTCCATACAGTTCCGAAAATAGTTTGTGGCTGACTGGTAGAAATATCATTCCGAGGGTGCTAAAATGGAACATAGAAATGAGCGACAAAATTGGAATTTAGAAGTGTAATTATAATGAACAACATCGAATTTTTGGAGATGATAAGATGGAATTTAGACTAGCAAGAATAGAAGATTTGAAACAACTGAAAATAATGTATAAAGAAATCATAAAAAATATGAATAAAAATAACATTCAAATTTGGGACGATATTTATCCTTGCGAGTTCTTTGAAGACGATATAAATAACAAGCGTCTTTATGTTATGGCAGATGATGAAGAAATCATATCTGCTTTTGCTTTATGTGATAACAATGCAGGAGAAGCTTATGTTGAATGGAGCGAAAAATCTGCTAAAGCAATGTATCTTGATCGATTG
>CALUZL010000049.1 GCA_944325295.1 uncultured Erysipelotrichaceae bacterium
CGCAGCGATCTGTCTCACCGTTCTCTCGCTTAATTTTCTCGGTGAAGGTTTAGGTGAAGAAAAAGAGGAAAAAAGGTAGGTGAGAAAAATGGCACTACTTGAAGTAAAAAATCTTAATACGACATTCAAGACAGATCAAGGAAAAGTTCAAGCTGTAAGGAATGTATCGTTTCATTTAGATCAGGGTGAAGTCTTGGGGATCGTTGGTGAATCGGGTTCCGGTAAGAGTCAGACGATGTATTCGATCATCGGTCTACTTGCCGATAACGGGACGATCGAAAGCGGCGATATCACCTTTGATGAACAAGATATATCCAGAACACATTACAAAAACAAGAAAGAGTACGATTCGATTATGTCAAAGATCCGTGGTAACACGATGTCGATGATCTTCCAAGATCCGATGACATTCTTGAATCCGGTATTAAAGATCGAAACACAACTAATCGAGCCGCTTTTGAATCATACAAAGATGTCAAAAGCACAGGCACGAGAAAAAGCTTTAGAGCTGATGCGGTTAGTTGGCATACCATCGCCAGAGAAACGTATCAAACAATACCCCTTTGAGTTCTCTGGCGGTATGCGCCAAAGAATCGTAATCGCCATTGCCCTGGCAATGCGACCAAAGCTGATAATTGCCGATGAGCCGACTACGGCTTTAGATGTTACTATCCAAGCGCAGGTATTAGAGCTTATCGAAGAACTTCGAGCGACAAGTGACTCTTCGATCATCATGATCACACATGACTTAGGTGTTGTCGCTAAACTCTGTGATCGGATAGCTATCATGTATGGCGGTAAGATCGTTGAGGAAGGAACGGACAGAGAGATCTTCTATGATCCAAGACATCCGTATACTAAAGGTCTTCTCAATTGTATCGCTAATCCGGAAGATGATGACGAAGAAGAATTGACCCCGATCCCGGGTTCTCCTCCGGATCTCTTAAATCCTCCGCTCGGATGTCCGTTTGTCGACAGATGTCCTAATGCGATGAAGGTATGCAAAGTAATGCCTCCTCAAGAGACAGTATTCAGTGAAACACACAAGTGTTCATGTTGGTTAAACCATAGTAAGGCGGTGGAAAAATGAGCGAAGCAATTTTAAAAGTCAAAAATCTCAAGACTTATTTCGATGTTACTAAAGGCTTATTTTCGCCAAAACAGATCGTCAAAGCCGTCGATGGTGTCAGCTTTGAAGTCCAAGAAAACGAAACGTTTGGTTTAGTTGGTGAATCCGGATGTGGTAAATCGACCTTAGGAAGAACGATCGTAAAACTGTATGATCCGGTAGATGGTGAGATCGACTTTAACGGTAAGGATATCGCTACTATTAAAGGCAAAGAATTAAAGACATATCACAAAGAAATGCAGATGATCTTCCAAGATCCTTACGCTTCACTCAATCCGCGGATGACTGTCGGTGAGATAATCAAGGAACCGATGGTAATCCATAAGATCTACGAAACGGAAAAAGAGATGGAAGATCGGGTAGTAGAACTTTTAAAGATCGTCGGTTTAAAACCCGATCACATCAGAAGATACCCATCGGAGTTCTCAGGCGGACAAAGACAGCGTATCGGTATTGCCAGATCATTAGCAGTGAATCCGAAGTTTATCGTCTGTGATGAGCCGATTTCTGCTCTCGATGTCTCGATTCAGGCACAAGTCATAAATTTGCTCAAAAATATTCAAAAAGAGATGGGGCTTTCTTATTTGTTCATCGCTCATGACCTCAGCATGGTAAAACACATCTCTGACAAGATCGGGGTAATGTACTTAGGATCGATGATGGAGATCGGCCCGAGCAACGACGTCTATCATCGTCCTTTGCACCCGTATACCAGAGCGTTATTATCAGCGATTCCGATCCCCGATCCTGATATCGCCAAGAAAAAACAGAGGATCATTCTCGAAGGAGAAATACCGTCTCCGATCAATTCGCCGCAAGGTTGTCCTTTCTGTACGCGCTGCAGTCAAGCGACGGAGCGCTGCTTTAAGGAAAGACCACAACCGATAAAGATCGGTGAAAGATCGGTATCGTGTTTCTTATATGAAAAATAGGAGGAAGAATTATGAAAAAGTTAATGAAGAAACTGTCAATAGTTCTCGTAGCACTGTTGATGGCTGTTTCACTAACCGCATGTGGAGGTGATGACACTCCAACCGGCACGTCGGGCACTGAAGGCGGCGATGTTGCCTATAAGGACACATTCACCTACGCTATCGGGGGTGAGCCGAATTATCTTGATCCGGGTGTTGCGTCAGACTCTGTAGCGTCTTACATCTTAAACCAGACCTACTACCCGCTGTTCTCTATCGGTTCGGATGGAAGTTTGGTCAATCAGGCTTGCACAAGCATTGAGATCGATGAGACCCAAACAGTCTATACCTTGCATTTGACTGAGGAAAATTATTGGTCTGATGGCCAACCGGTAACAGCTCACGACTACGTCTATGGTGCTTTGCACGCTTTAGGTCTTGGTTCTGCTGATTCGTACTATTCATACTTCATCAGAAACTATGTCAAAAACGCAGCTCAGTATGGTGCTGATGGCTCAACAGCCAAGATTGCCGATATGGTCGATGTCGGTTTAGTCGCTTTAGATGATTACACGATCGAGATCACTCTTGAACAACCTTGTGATTACTTCTCCGGACTTTTAACAGCTAACGTCTTCTATCCATTGCGCGAAGATGTTGCCCCGGAACTTGACTACACTTGGGCAGCTGAAGTCCATGTCACAAATGGTCCGTACACCTATGAATCGATCGATAATGCAACTGAGATCGTCATGGTCAAAAACGAATACTTCCCGGATGCCGAAAATATTACGACCCAAAAGCTTCGTGCAGTTGTAATGGCTGACCCGGAAGCACAGTTTATGGCCTTCCAGACCGGTGAAATCGATTGGGCATCAAACGTTGAGCCTTCCACGGCTTTCCAAACATACGGCGATTCTCCGGAACTTCTGCTTTCACCGTCAGTAATTAACTACTACATGATGATGAACTCTTATCGGGCATCGGATGCTTTAAAGGACGTCAGAGTAAGAAGAGCTATCCAGCTTGGTATCGATCGTTCTAACATCGTCACAGCTTTGGATGCCGGCGAAATGTACTATGAGCTGTATGGATATGTACCTGTCGGCTTTGAAGGTATAAACGGTGACTTCCGTGAAGAACAAGATGCTGAACAACAATTGGTATACACGGATAAAGATGAAGCCAGAGCTCTTATGGAAGATGCCGGCTACAGCGAAGATAACCGTCTGACGCTCACATACACCACTAACCAAGCTGCTATGCACGATACGGTTGCAGCGGTATTAGCTGAGGAACTTTCTGATATCTACATCGACCTGAAAGTTGAAAATAAGGAACTTCGTGTCTTCTTTGACGAACGTGACCAACAAGGTATTACTGAGTTAGCTCGTGGTTCAATGTCGGCTGACTATATGGATCCGACTACTTTCTTAGAGATGGCCAATTCAGCCAACCAGTATGGAAATGTTACTTACGGTGATGCTCATTACGATGAATTACTTGCCGAATCAGATCTTTTGACCGGTGATGAACGTCTTGAGAAACTGCATGAAGCCGAGAACTACTTAGTTGGTGAAATGGCTTATACATGCCCATTATTCGGTTACCGCACACTTAACCTGGCTAAGGCCGGTACAGAGGGTGCAACTTCTAACCCACAAGGTAACTACGTATTCTGGTATGTAAAAGTACCTGCTTAATAGGTTCCTGAAACTATGAGATATGGGAGTTTCAGAAATGAAACTCCCTCTTTTTTAAAAAGGAGTTCAATTATGTATTTAGATCAAGAGAAACTGCCGATAATCTATGAAGCTATGGAGCGAAACTGTGTAGATGCTTGGCTTATCATGGGCCGTGAAAGCATCATGAAAAGCGAGCCGATACTTCCGGTGTTGGGTGATATGGATTTCATCATCGCTACAACTCTTATCTTTTTAAGAGAAAGGAAATGTTTGGCGATAGTTTCGCCGCTCGATGTCGAGGGCTATAAATTGATCGAAGGCATCGATGAAGTCTATGAATATCCCAAAACGATGGAAGAGACCATCTTTGAAGTCATAAACAAACTTGATATCAAGACGTTGGCTTTAGATTATAGTCAAAGCGATTCCGCTGCTGATGGACTCAGCTATGGTATGTATCTAAAGCTAAAAAGAGAAGTTTTAGACCGGTTGGATAAGCATCCTGAGATCGTCAGTGCTTTTCCGGTCGTCAGTGAAGTCAGAGGGCGAAAGACATCTTCACAGATCGAAAAGATCAGACATTGTGCGATCAAAGCCGATGAGTTTTTAAGAAGAGTTCCTGAGATCTGTAAAGAAGGAACGACATCATTAGACATCTTTAATTTCTTACACGAGATCGCCTATAAAGAAGGTTATGGAATGTCTTGGGCAGACTCGCAATGTCCGGGAGTAAACTGTGATCCGGATGTCCCTTCAGGCCATATGGGCATCATTGAGACCCCTATCGTCAAAGGTTATCTCATAAATATCGATTATGGCGTTTCTAAGGATGGTTATTGCAGTGATCTGCAAAGGATGTATTATGTCTTAAAAGATGATGAAGATGATGCACCGGAGCACATCAAACATGCGTTCAACGTCATAAGAGATGCAGTCCAAATGGCTAAAGATTTCATGATGCCCGGAAAGACCGGCTTTGAAGTCGACCAGATAGCCCGCCATTATGTCGTTGACTGGGGTTTTGATTCCTGGAATGCGGCGCTTGGCCATCAAGTCGGTCATGTCACTCATGACGGCGGGACGATCTTAGCCAATCGCAGACCGAGATATAATCATCCGGAACTCATCGATACACCCTTACAAGTCGGCAATGTGTTCACTATCGAGCCGGGGATCGAGATCAAAGAGGGACGCATCGGCCTTGAGGAAGATGTGGTCTTATTAGAAAACGGCGCCGAGTGGCTGGTAGAACCGCAAAAAGAATTGATCCTGATAAGGTTATGAGTACCAAAAAGATCGACCGCGATCTGTTCTTAGACTATTCATTTTTAGCCGAATTAGACAGTCTCGATGGTCATTTACTCTTTAACGAGTATAAACAAGATCCCCAAAACAACACCTACAAAGTAAGACTTCATAGTTTAGATCTAAATACAAACGAAGATAAAGTTTTAACGTCTTGGCTTGAAAGAAACTCCTTTTTTATCCTTGATGGTAAGATTTATACTTTAAGACCTGATGAAAAATATACAGGGACGACACTAAGTGTTATTAATGAAAATGAAGCGTCTTTCTACTTGCCGTTATCCCTAAATAAGATTCAGGTCTTAGATGAAAAAAATTATCTGGTATCGGCGACGACATCGAAACTTTATCCTGATTATCACACTTATGATGATGATAAAAAAGAAAAGATCCGCAAGGAAAAGGAAGAAAATCGCGATTATTTCGTATTCGATGAATATCCGTTCTTCTTCAATGGTCAGGGCATCATAAACAACAACCGTAATAGCCTTTTTCTCGTTGATAAAAAGACTCTGGCCACAAAGAAGATAACTGCGGATACGATGGATGTTGAAAGTTATGATATCGACGATGGTCGTATCATTTTTAGCGGCAGTGATTTTGATACCTTCAAAGGTAAGTTCTCAAAGGTTTTTGAAATAGATCTCACTACCTTGAAGACTAAGACCTTGTATGATGGCGATATGCAGATCCAAAGAGTCTTTGTCGATGATGGTGAAGTCATCGTCATCGGCACTTTCGGTAAAGACTACGGGGCTATCGAATCCGGCAAGATCTATAGACTCTGTGATGGCAAGATGGAACTTGTCGTCGATTGCGAGTATTCATTTTACAATTCGACCGGTTCAGACTGCCGCTTCGGTCAGCTCAAAAACTTCTATAAAAGTAAAGATGGAGCTTACTTGATCTCGACATCTAAAGCCAATGCGATCGTGCTCAAGTATCACAAACATAAATTGGCGACATGTTTACAATTTGACGGTACCAGTGACGACATGACCGTTGTCGATGACAAGTTATATGTGATCGCTATGAAGGGCCAAAAACTTCAAGAAGTCTACGACAGCGATCTGAATCAGCTTACGGCCATAAATGAAGATGTCTTGAAGGACAGATATGTCGCTGTCCCCCAAAAAGTCGTCTTAAACAAGCAAACGCCCGTTGAAGGCTGGGTTCTTTTACCAAAGGATTATGATCCCAAAAAGACTTATCCGGCCATTCTTGATATCCATGGCGGACCGAAATGTGCTTATGGCGAGATATTCTATCACGAGATGCAATATTGGGCCAATGAAGGTTATCTGGTGATGTTTTGTAACCCGCGCGGATCTGATGGGTATGGTAATGAATTTGCCGACCTCAGACACAACTTCGGAAAGATCGACTATGAAGATTTGCTGGATTTTGTAGATCTGGTCTCAGATCTCTATCCGGTCGATCCAAAAAAGCTTTGTGTTACCGGGGGATCGTATGGGGGCTATATGACAAACTGGATCATCACTCACACCGACCGTTTCAAAGCGGCGGCCAGCCAGCGCAGCATAGCCAATTGGATATCGATGGTCTGTGCCAGTGATTACGGCATCGATTTTCCGATCGAGCAGGAGTTTGCCGATCTGTACAATTGTGAAAAAGAACTTTGGGACATGTCACCGCTCAAATACGCCAATGATGCTAAGACCCCTACCCTTTTCATTCATTCGACCGAGGATTATCGCTGTCCGATATGCGAAGGTATCCAACTTTACACGGTCTTGAAATGTCGCGGCGTTGAGACAAAACTTGTCGGCTTTATCGGCGAGAACCATGAACTGTCCCGAAGCGGCAAACCGCTTCATCGTATAAAGCGTTTAAAAGAGATAACCGAATGGTTGAACGATCATACAAAATAGGAGGAGATATGGAATTCGATCTCAATAAAAGACATTGTTTCTACTTCAATGAATTGTGCAAGATACCACACGGCTCCGGCAATGAAAAAGGCGTCAGTGATTATCTTGTCGAGTTTGCCAAAGAAAAAGGCCTTCGCTATGTCCGGGATGAACTATATAACGTCATCATCTATAAAGACGCCTCAAAAGGGCACGAAGATAGTGAACCACTCATCATTCAGGCCCATGTCGATATGGTCCCGGAAAAGAATAAAGACAGCGCTCACGACTTTCTCAAAGATCCGCTTGATCTTTACGTCGAAGATGGCTTTTTAAAGGCTAAAGGAACGACTTTGGGAGCCGATGACGGAACCGGGGTCGCTTACATGTTGGCGATACTTGAAGATGATTCTTTGATCCATCCGGCCTTAGAGTGCACTTTTACCACGCAAGAAGAGATCGGTCTTATCGGATCGATGGTCTTAAAGAGCGAGTATTTCAAAGGACACAGGATGATATCGCTTGATGGCGGTGGCGAGATCTCAACTTCGATCTCATCAGCCGGCGGTTGTGTCTTTAAAGCTTATAAAAAACTGCACAAAGAGCCTTCCAAAGGCAATGGTTATGTCTTGATGATCAGGGGCTTGAGCGGCGGTCATTCAGGCGGTGAGATCCATAAAGAAAAAGGCAATGCCAATGTCTTGGCTGCCAGAATGATCCAAGAGCTCAAAGATGACAGTCTGCGTCTTGTAAGTATCGATGGCGGTCTTAAAGATAACGCCATTCCCCGGGAGTGTGATCTGACCTTTACAAGCGAACTTGAAAGAGCTGAGCTAGTGGCAAGGTTAGACAAGAGCCAAAAAGCAATAAAAGAAGAACTCGAATTCTCTGATGGCGGCTTCTTCTATGAACTAAAAGATGAAAAACACGACGAAGCTCTCACAGAAAAAGACAGTGAAGATATCTTGAATTTTATCTACCTGATGCCAAATGGTTTCATGCACCGCTCGATGGCAATCGAGGGTCTTACGATAACCTCACTTAACTTAGGTGTGATCAAGACAGATGCGGATGTGATGATGCTTGACATATCGATCAGAAGTGCTTTAGAAAGCGGGATCGATAATCTCATCGGCATATTGACTAAACTTGCCAACATTCTGGACTTCAGCTATGAGACTTCAGCCAGATATCCGGGATGGAACTATTCAGAAGTTTCACCGATGCGCGACAAATTCCGCAAAGTCTTAAAAGATCTTTACGCTATCGACCTCGTTGAAACGGCAAGTCATGGTGGATGTGAATGTGGTGTCTTTAAAGCCCTGATTCCGGGTATCGATATCATCTCTTTGGGTCCGGTGGCATATGATGTCCACACACCGGACGAAAGACTTGATCTGGCCTCGTTTGACCGTTCTTTTGAGATACTTAAAGGTGTAGTAAAGGAGTGTGCATGATATGAAAAAAGGATTAGTCGTTATATTGAGCGGCGCAAGCTCAGTCGGTAAAGGAGCGATTCGTAAATTCTTGCTTGAAGATCCTGACCTCAACCTCTTTTATTCCGTCTCGATGACCACAAGGCCGAAAAGAGAAAACGAAGTCGATGGCAAAGATTACTATTTCGTCTCCCATAAAGAGTTTGCCCAAGCGGTAAAGGAAAGAGAACTGCTCGAGTACACGGAATTCAACGGGTACTATTACGGAACACCTAAAAATCAAGTCGAGTTTTTGGAAAGTGTGGGCAAAAACGTCCTGATCGAAGTCGAAGCTCAAGGTGTTGGCCCGATCAAACTGAACATCCCCGATTCCGTAGCGTTCTTTGTCATGCCCTCATCCTTGGAAGAGCTTGAAAAACAGATCAACACCCTTTACAAAGACGACGAAGCCTCTGCCATAAGACGCTTAAACAAAGCGAAGATGGACATGGAGATAGCTCCCCTTTTCAACAATATCGTCTACAATGATGATCCACAAAAAGCTCATCAGGAAATAAAGAAAGTCTTGCTTGAAGAAATGGCTAAAAGAAAGGAAGATGAATGACCATGAATATTTTTAAAGAAGACAAAGAAGTCGTATCCACCGACAGCCTAAAGGCTAAGATCTTGCCTTACAGACAACAGGAAAAGATCTTGGACAAATGGCTGATCAAACGTTTAGATACCGTTCTTCCAAAGGTCATGAAGCGCTCAGGTATCGACACTTGGGTCGTTGCCTGCAAAGAGTACAACGAAGATCCGATGTTGAAGTCGCTTGTGCCCTGTGCCATGATGACAGCCAGAAGACTCACGATCTTAGTCTTCCATCTTGAAGGTGATAAAGTCAAAAGGATGGCACTGACAAGACCCGGAGTCGGTTTAGACGGTTTTTATGAGGCGGTATGGACAAATCCTAAAGGCTCAGATTGGCAAGATAAGGATAAGCTCATGCCCTTTGATTCAAATACTTATGAAAACGGCAGTGCCCCCGAGACACAACTTGAGTGCCTGCTTAGAATCTTAAAAGAATGTGCACCGCAAAAGATCGGCCTTGATTTTTCTGACACTTTCGCTTTTGCCGACGGCCTCAGCCATTCTCTGTATCAGGATATTTACGAGATCCTCGATGATGATCTTCGCTCAAAGATAACTTCAGCTGAAGATATCTGCGTCGGTTTCTTAGAGACCAGGATCCAAGAGGAAATGGATGCCTACAACGGTATCATGCAGATCGCTCATACGATGATCGGTGAAGCTTTTTCAAGTAAAGTCGTCATTCCGGGTGTGACCACCAATGACGATGTCAAGTACTGGATGTTGCAGAAAGTGACCGACCTTGGCCTGACACCATGGTTTGATTTTGAAGTATCGGTCAGAAGAGCTCATATCGGCGAAGTCGAAGGTGAAGTCGTTATTGAACCGGGCGATATCCTTCATTGTGATGTCGGTCTAAAGTATTTGAACCTTTGCACTGATACCCAAGAAAACGCCTACGTTCTAAAGATCGATGAAGAAGATGCACCACAAGAGTTAAAAGAAGTCATGCGCACGGTCAATCGTTTACAGGACATCACGATTTCCTTTTTCAAAGAAGGTCGAAGCGGCAACGAGATCTTAAAATTAGCTCGTGAAAAAGCGATCGCTGAGGGCATCAAACCCTGCATCTATACTCACCCCATCGGTTATCATGGCCATGGTGCCGGACCGACGATCGGTCTTTGGGATATGCAAGGCGGAGTACCGGGCGGTGGTGACTACAAGATGTATAACGATACAGCTTACTCTTTAGAGTTAAGTTGCAAGTGCGATGTCGCTTCCTGGGGCATTGAGTTGACCTTTGGCGCCGAGACTGATGTCTTGTTTACGGGCGATAAAGTATACTATCTCTACAAACGTCAGGATAGTTTCCATTTGATCAAGTAATATGACAAAAAAGGTATCGGTAAACAGGCTTTTTGTGACTGTTGCCATGTATGCCTTGGTGGCAAACTTTGCCCACCCCATTACGCCGACGTTCATTCAAGATCTGCACTTGAATGACTATATGTTTGGTGTGGCATTTGCCTGTATGTCTCTATCTAACTTCCTCTTCTCACCTTTTTGGGGCAAGATCTCCCACAATATCGGCCCGATCAAGGTGATGGGAGGTTGTTATATCGGGTATGCGATAGCCCAGACGATGTTTGGGCTATCTTCCTCTGAGATCGGCATCGCCATTGCCAGATTGATCGGCGGTTTCTTTATCGGCGGCATCTCGGTAAATCAGATCCTCTATATCATGGACAATTCAAGCAGCATGGAGGTCGGCCAAAACTTGGCTACAAATGTGACGATCACAGCGGTCGTTTCCGCTTTTGGCTATATGTGTGGTGGTTTACTTGGCGATATATCGATCGCCCTGACCTTTGCCTTACAAGCCATTGGTCTTTTTTCGATCGGCATATTCTGTTTTGTGTTCATCGCTGATAATGACACTTTCAAGACGACGCTGAGCACTAAGGAGATCATCAAGAGTTCAAATCCCTTTAAAGCGATCATCGATTCAAAAAAGATCATGACCTTAGTGATCGTCTTTTATCTGGCCGTATGTGCTCTGACGTCCTTTGCCAGTACCTCTTATGAGCAGTGCTTTAACTACTTCATAAAGGACCAATACGGATTCCCACCCTCATACAATGGTCTTTTAAAAGCTTTAGTCGGCATCATTACCCTTGTTGCCAATATGACGATCTGTACAAGGCTCATGAAAAAGACCGACATAACTAAGACGATCATACCGGTCTTGGCGATCTGTATGATGATGATGGTAAGTATCGTTATCTTAGAAGATGTCACTCCTTTTATCATCATGAATGTCGTGTTCTTTGGGTTCAATGCCATCTATCAGCCGCTTTTGCAAGCCATGATAAGTAACCTTTCAAAAGCGAATGATGGTATAATGGTCGGTCTTTACAATTCGATGCGCTCACTTGGGAATGTTGGCGGATCACTTGTCGCCGGGATAATATATGGTGTCGGTGCTAAAGCAGCCTTTGTCTTAAGTGCGATCGCCTTTTTACTGGCGATATTGTTTGCCATCCTTTTTTATAAAAGATATAAGAAACAGAGTCTATGAGTTATCATAGGCTTTTTAAAATTTAAAAATTGCGCTAAACTATAGATGTCGGGATGTAGCACAGCTTGGTAGTGCACTTGCATGGGGTGCAAGGGGTCGCAAGTTCAAATCTTGTCATCCCGACCATTTTTTATCTCAGAATGACAAAGAGCGAAAGGAGTAATGGTATGCAGATAGATCCCTTCAAGAATTTCAATAACGGATGGGCTTTGGTAACTGCCGGCACAAAAGACGATTTCAACACGATGACAGTCTCGTGGGGATCGCTGGGGACCCTTTGGAATAAGCCGATCGCAACGGTGTACATCAAACCTTGTCGTTATACTTACAAGTATCTTGAAAGAGAAGACTATTTTACGGTCAGCTTCTATGATGAAAAGTATCGTGAAGATCTTATGATCTTAGGTACCAAATCAAAAAGGGACACCGATAAATTAGCTCTCACAAAACTTACGCCTGACTATCTTGAAAAAGGCATTACTTTTAAGGAAGCTAAATGCACCTTGGTTTTAAAGAAGATCTATTATGACGACTTAAAGCTGGACAGGATACCAAAAGAATACATCGAGCGCTACTACAAAGAAGAAGCGCCTCATCGTTTATATATCGGTGAAGTCATCGATATCATCGAGTGATCAGGATATTAGTCTTGATCATTTTACTTATAGCACATAAGTGATAATCGAAAAGCTTTATAATTTTTAAAGTATCATCAGAATAAATTTTGATGGTTGCAAACACTTTTTATCGTAGACAACGATCAATTTTACAAAAGAAAAGCTAAAGATTCGGTCTTTGCGTTTGCGAATTTATTGTCACTGATAAAGACTATACAATTCAAATCGTAATGATGCGTTGAGGGCATTAGAGAAGCATTTAGAATTTAAAGTCTGATGCTTCTTTTTTGATTTGGAATGAGTTTAAAGTAGACTTTGAAAGTATACTTTAAGTATACTTTGAAAAATCGACTTGTTTTATACGGCGGGAAACAGGGTGTGTTTGCTTATATTTAACTTGTATTATATTTCATTATCTTCTTAAATTTAGACAAAGGAATGTATTTATATTTTTATCTTATTTTTATTG
>CALUZL010000050.1 GCA_944325295.1 uncultured Erysipelotrichaceae bacterium
ATTGCCGAAGAAGGTCGGCCGGAAACTATATTCACTAATCCTCGAAGTGAAAGATTAAAAAGATTCTTAGCGGGATTTATCGATTAAAAGAAGTTATGACCATTAAAAATGATGATCTTTGCGATCATCATTTATTTTGATTCTTTAATAGATCTCTGATCTCTTCCAGCAATACGACTTGCGGATCGGGAGCCGGTTGCGGTGCGGGTTCTTCGGCCTTCTTTTTGGCGATCTTATTGAAAGCCTTCATGACGATAAAGACACACAGCGCCACAAGCAAGAAACTGATGACGGCATTGATGAAATTACCGATCATGATCTGAGCGCCACCGATGCCAAACGATAGAGCTGAGAAATCGATACCACCGGTAATAACGCCGATGACCGGTGTAAATACGTCATTGACGAGACTGTTTACGATCGAAGTGAAGGCACCACCTATGATGATACCTATTGCCATATCTAATACGTTTCCACGCATGGCAAATGTTTTAAACTCGTGAATAAAATTTTTCATGTTCTCTTACCCCTTTAAATTCATATAAGCACCATGCAGATAGAAGTATGGCACAACTAAGCTTACGGCATGGATGATAATTGCGATCATGTCGTTATCAAAAGTAAAGAACTCGACAAGGTTTATTCCAAAAAGGACGATACCCAAGATCAAGACAAAGACTGATTTTTTTGAGCTCTTTACAAGGCCGATGATACCGGCTAAGATCTCAAAGATATGAATGCCGTATACAAGCAAGATCGATAAAAAGATCTGTGAGGCAAAACCCTCTTTCAGGAAATTGCTAAAATCACCATTACCGACGATAAACCAGCTCATTAGTAGTGAAGCAAGACCGATGACGATCTCTAAGATACTGGCTGTCTTTAAAAATTTCGTTCCTCTCATATTTCTCTACTTTTCCTTAAAAAAAGACCCGTTCAGGTCTAACTTTTATCCGTTGGTGGAGCATAGCGGGATCGAACCGCTGACCTCCTGCGTGCAAAGCAGGCGCTCTCCCAGCTGAGCTAATGCCCCAATGTATGTTAAACTTGATAAACGATGGTGGGCCTGAATGGACTTGAACCAACGACCTCACCCTTATCAGGGGTGCGCTCTAACCACCTGAGCTACAGGCCCATAAAACCATAGATTTACCAAGCGCTTAATTATAATAGCAAACCCCTACATCATAAGTCAATAGGAAGTTATTACAATCAACAGATCTTATGACTGTCAAGATAATGGCGATAGACGTCATTTTTGGCAAGACCGGTTTCTTTTGATACCTTTTTGATCGCATCTTTAGAAGACATGCCCTCTTTGATCAATGCCTCGATCTGCGTGTTTATCTGCCCGTAGTCGACGACATCTGTGTCTTTCTTATACCCCTCAACTACTAAG
The DNA here is from genome assembly GCA_944325295.1 of uncultured Erysipelotrichaceae bacterium. Taxonomy (GTDB): domain Bacteria; phylum Bacillota_I; class Bacilli_A; order Erysipelotrichales; family Erysipelotrichaceae; genus JAHHTG01. Next base: position 1,400 of record CALUZL010000050.1, read on the forward strand.
ACGATCTCCCCGCGCAGATCATCGAGTTGTAATGCTTCTTTGAGCGTTCCGCGGATATACTCCTCATGGATCTTGGTCAATTCCCTGGCCAGGCAAAACTTGCGATCACCAAAGACTTCATAAAGCATCTTTAAGGTATTTTTGATTCGATGCGGTGCCTCATAGAAGATCAGGGTGTAAGGGAAAGTCTTTAGATTAATAAGCTCGTTTTTTGCCTTAGCTGCCCTTTCGTTTAAAAAGCCGTAATACAGATAATGACGGGCATCAAGCCCCGATGCCACAAGCGCGTGTAAACCGGCACTTGGTCCGGAGATCGTTACGACATTAAAGCTCATCGCGATCGCTTTTTGAACGATCAAATAACCGGGATCAGAGATCAGCGGATAACCGGCATCGGAGATAAGAGCGATATCATTGCCCTTGCACAAAAGATCGATAAGGCCGTCGCTGCTGTTGATCTCATTGAAATTGTGATAGGCCAAAACTCTTGTCTCGATGTGAAAGTGCTCCAAAAGGATGCGGGCATCACGGGTATCCTCACAAGCTATATAATCGACTTCCTTTAGGACATTTATCGCCCTTTCGCTGAGTTCTTTCAGATTGCCGATCGGAGTCGCGACAAGATAAAGAGTCGGGTTCTCATTTAGATAGCTCTTTTGTCTTTGCATCTTCACTCTCTTTCGTTTTCTTGTTTATCTTGAACTTGCCCTTTTTTAAAAGATCGTCAAGGGTTATAAAGATCGTGTTTTGCTTATTCTCAAGCTTGCAGGTCCTGGCGATGACGTTCATCGAGGTGACCCGATAGTTCTCACCTTCATACTCGACCGGTGCATTGAGTTTGGGTAATCCCTCCCTTAATTCTTTGTAGGCTTCATCTTCGTATTTAAGACAGCACATGAGCTTGCCGCAATGACCGCTCAGCTTTTGAATGTTTAAGGCTAAAAGCTGGTTTTTAGCCATGTTTATGGACACCATGTCAAAATCGTTTATGAATTTGCCACAGCACAACTCTCTGCCGCAGGGACCGACACCTTTGACCATCTTTGCCTTGTCACGGGCGCCGATCTGTCGAAGCTCGATCCGACAGTGGAAATTGGCGGCCAAGATCTTTAAAAGCTCCCGAAAGTCGACGCGATCATCCGAAGTGTAGACAAAAGTCAGCTTGGTGCGATCAATGGTGTAGTCGGCTTTGACAAGGTGCATATCAAGGTCGAGCAGCTTTGCCTGCAATGCGCAAAAATCCAGGGCTTCTTTGGCATCTATCTTATTCTCTTCATACTTTTTGAGATCGTCTTTTGTAGCTTTGCGGATGATCGGTGAAGTTGCCTTGCCGGTATCTCTGATAGCGACGACACGGCCATAATCACCACCGTATTCACTTTCGACGATGACCAGATCGTCAGTTTTGATCGTCACGTCTTGCGTGGTGAACGGTGCGATTTTATTTGTGGTGTCAAAGCGGACATCGATATAATATGTTTTAATGGTCTCTTCCATAATCTATTCTCCTTTGATGACTTCACTGAAACGATAAGCCATCTCATCAAGCAAAAGCTTCTTATCATAATTATAATCGCTTTTGCGTAAAATATCTAAAACTACCTGCAATAAGCGGGCAGTATCATGTCTTTTTAAAAGCTCGATCTCTTCACGATAACTAGCGATCTGACAATCACAGATCAGACAATCGTCAAGATAGGTCTTAAGCAAGCGCAGATGCAAACTGACAAAGTCTTTAAGGACGGGTGGCTTGTTCTTTAAGGGCTCATAAACTTCTTTTTGGTAGATGATCTCGATATGATCGACGTCTTCTAACTCGCTTATGACCTTATGAGTCACCTCTTTAGCCAGCACAAACGCTTCATCATCGCTTTTTATATCTTTTAAACGCTTGCTTATACGGCTCAAATAATAAGCATCGAGATCGTCATGACCATACTCTTTATAAGTCTTTAGCAGATAATCGGGATCAGCTTCTTTAAAGGTCAGGATCTGAGAGCGCGACTTTATCGTCTCTAAAAGGCTGTCGATCGCGGAAGTGACCATGATGGCATAGATGCCGCTTCGCGGCTCTTCAATATTCTTCAAAAGCATATTCCAGACTTTGTTTGAAGCATTTTGGATCTCATTTATGATGAAGACTTTTTTATTTGCCCGCTCAAGAGCTGTCTTGTCAAGACGCCGATAGACAGCTTCGATATCATCCTTTAAGATACTCTTTTTACTGCCGTCGATATAGCAGAAATCAAAATAGTTATCCGCTCTTATCCGTTTGGCCGTCTCACTTTCTTCATCCGCAAAATCGCCACTATCGGCAATGATGCTTTGAGCTAAAAGAAAAGCTGCATCGAGCACTAAAGGACTGTCGCCGCAAAGCAAATAAAAGTGGCTAAGTCTTCCGTTTTTCAAGGCGTTTTCTAAAATCCGATAGATCTTTGGTTCAAAGTTTCTAAGATCTTCTCTGATCACAAAAACTCCTTATCGCATCAAAGACGCTTTCTTTGACTTCGTCGACCGAGCGTGAGGCATCCACGATCCGGATCCGCTCCTTAAACGTCCGCAGGACTTCCTTATACCCTTCATGGACGAGGGTGTGGAAATGTAAAGATTCACTGTCAAGGCGATCGATAGCGGTTCGGTTTTTGCGGATCCTTTCAAGACCGGTCTTTTCATCGATATCAAAATAGATCGTCAGATCAGGCATGTGATCAGCGATCGCAAATTTATTGATCGTCCATATATCGTCAAAACCGATCTGGCGCCCGTAGCCCTGATAAGCCAGCGATGAGTCGACAAAACGCTCACACAAGACGATCTTTCCTTCGTTTAAAGCCGGTATGATCTTTTCGATGAGATGTTGGCGTCTGGCTGCGGCATACAAAAGCGCTTCGGTCTTGGCATCCATTGCGGTGTTTTGCGGATCTAGGATTATACTGCGGATAGCTTCGGCGATCTTGACTCCTCCCGGCTCACGGGTAAGGATGACATCATAACCTCTGTCCTTGAGCATAGCAAATACCAAAGGCGCTATCGTCGATTTTCCTGAACCGTCAGGTCCTTCCAGCGTTATAAACAAGCCCCTGGTCATCAGTTCAACTTCTCCGGATCGGGCATAAACGCCTTATCAAAAGCCTTTAAAAGCTCTTCTCTTAATTTCACATAATCTGAATAATTGAGTTTGATCTCTTTGCCGTCAGTCATGATCCGAATGTGCGGGTTACTGAAATCCCTGAGGATCTCTTTTTCTTTCTTAGCCTCAAGCAATTCATCGAAATCTTCAAGACTGATGATCACGGCGATATCCTGATCATCCAATGTCACGATGATCGGTTCTTTGACTTCGCCGAATCTTAGAATATTGCTTACATTTTCCTGTTTTACTTTGAACATATCTCTATTATAATACAAACCTTTCGTCAATCGTTCGTCTTCTCTTCATCGCTTAGAAAGCTCACAAGGCAGATCGTCTTGGCATCGTTTATTTGCCGATCTTTGATCATCGCCTTTATCTCTTTTAAAGAATACTCGAATACTTCCAAGCGTTCATCTTCATCGAGGTGTTGGCCGACTCTTTCATCCTCATCGCCGCTGAACAAATAGATCCTCTCGGTCGAATACCCGCAAGTCGGTACCATGTAACCATAATCTTTAAGGTTTTTGACACTGACCCCAAGCTCTTCGGAAGCTTCCCTTAAAACAGCTTCTTTCGGATCTTCATCGCGGTTAAGTTTCCCGGCACAGAATTCCAACATCTCCATCCCTTGAGCATACCGGTATTGTTTTACCATGTAATAATTGCCGCGCTTATTTCTTAAAGCGATGCAGGCTCCGCCATGATGAAGTACCACTTCCCTAAAGGCCTTTGAGCCATCATCAAGCTTCACTTCATCTTTATAAAGGGAAACGACTTTTCCTCTGTAGATCTCTTCACTTTTTATCTTTTTTTCCATACGATCACCAAGGATATTATACTTATTTTACTTATTTAAATAAATGGTTATAATACTGTCATGGAAGCAAAGATAACCAATACGACTAAACTGACAATAAAAGACATCATCATCGGCAATTTTCTGATCCATCGCTGGTTGAGCTTGTTTTATACCCTGATGTTTGCCTTCTTTCTTTGGTACAACATCATCAACTGGTCCCTTTTGATCACAAACTTTCAAGCCCTGATCATGGGCATGGCCCTGTTACTTTTGAGCGGTTGGGTCGGATTCATCTGGCCGTTGCTCAAAAGTCTCATATGGTATTTGAAACTGCGGATCAAAAACCATACCGATCATCAGGTCCTTGAATACTACTTCTTCGATATCAATATGAAGATCGAAAACATGACTTTAGACCTTAAGTACAAGCTTGAATACAAAGAAGTCTACAAAGTCATCGAGACCAAGAAGATCATGTTGCTCATATTCGGTGGCAATAACTACATCTACATCGCCAAAGACGGCTTTAAAAAAGCTAACGATCTCAAAAAATTAAAAGAGTATCTTGCACGTTTCAATCTCACATCTAAATAGGCTCCGGCCTATTTTTTTAAAATGGTCAGATCTTTAACGATGGTATCCCCTTTACTGTATAGCTGATAGAGGAAATTGAGATAGTTTCCCGGGGTGACGATACCGGTGATGTTCAATAAGTCGATCTCGCTGTTTCGGATCAGATAATCGGCAAGGCCGACACAGTTTGTAGTAAAGACGAAGTAAGTCTTAAAGAGTCCGCGTTTGAACTTGTAGAGTTCGCAATGGGTATCACGATAGACATCACTTATATAATCTTGAACGTCCATCTTTTCACCCTTTAGCTCCTGCTTCTTAGCTTCACAGATCCACGGGACAGCATTTTCCATAAGTGCATCGATGCGCTCCCTTATCGTCTTGAGCTCGTCATCGCTGGGATAGAGTTTAAAGTCAAGTATTATCGTTTTTCCTGATTTGAGACAATTTTCTAAAAACGCTTCGCGATCGGCTTTGATGAGGACGCCATCACCGGCACTGCCGAAGACTCTTCGCTTTAGCGGGTCATGTAAGCCATAGGAGTAGATGACACCTTCAAAAGCGAGGTCGACATGGCCAAAGCTTTCAAAAAAACCATCGCGCAGGTAGATGAAAACTTCAAGCGGTGCTCTTTCGCTGCATTTGGGATCACTTATTGCCCTGTCCATAAGGGTGCTATCTTTACTGAAGGAATTGTAGATCCTGACCGGAATCAGGGCCCCGAGTACCACCGGAAGTGAAAGCGTGACGTTAAAATGCTTTTTAAAGATGTCAGAAAGGATTTCAAGCAGTTTAATGCCGCCGGCGATCAAAAGGTAGATGCCCGAAAGGACAAAGATCCAAACCGAACTCTTCAAAGGAAAGAAGATCAAACTCAAAGAAAAGAGCAGATAGAGGATACTTGTGGCAAGTTTTGTCAAAATCCCCTTTAAGTGATCACGGCGGGCGATCTGATAGTCGATAAAATAGATCAGGGCATTTAGCAAGATGTATAAACCGGTGATAAGGCCAAGCGAGCGGGTATAAAAATGCGGCTCTTTGACGATCAAGATCAGGATGAGCGTATGTGCCAGCAAATAGATGACGCTCTTTTTGACATCACTTTTGCGCAAGACGATCCCAAAGATACCGCCAATGATCATCACGACTAAAAATATGACCAGAACCAACCACAAAAAAGACAGGCCAAAACCGGCATTGATGATGAAGACGACACCGATAAAGGTCAAAGCTAAGGCCATCGCGATCCGGCTTATGTAGTCGAGGACTTTCTTTCTATTCATAGCGTAATTATAGTATACTGAAAATATGAAATTTGTGCGGATATTGCTCATGATCGGCTATTATGTTTTAGCGATCGGCTCGCTTTTCTTCCTTGGTAACTTAAATGATCTGGGTCGGATCGGCTATGTGCTTTTGGCCTGTGCGATGCCACTAGTGCCCTATCTATTTACCAAAGTCACAAAGATCAAGCTCACTAAAGTCATCATCGCAGCATATGACCTCTTTGTGTTTGGTGCGATGATCCTTGGCAATATCTACGGCTTTTACCGGTTCAGCGGCTTTGACAAGATCTTGCATACCCTAAGCGGCGTCCTCATCAGTGCGCTTGTATTTATCATTTATTTTTTCCTGAAAAAAGGCAGGCTTGCAAATGATCTCAGCAACTTTATCATAGCTCTTCTTTTTACGATGGGCGTCAATATGTTTGTCGCCTTTGGGTGGGAGTGCTTTGAATTCGCTCTTTTAGTCTTCTTTGACAACGATGCGATCCACCACTACGATCAGGGCGTCTATGACACGATGACGGATATGATCGTCTGCTTTTTAGGCGGTTTAGTTACGATCGCTTTTATATATCACTATTTCAAGACAAAAAAAGACAGTATCCTGATAAAGGCCGCAAAGGACTTTCTTCATCAGAATACTGTCGTTTCTTAAGATCTTATGATCTTTTTTATTAGATCATGCTTTCGTTCCAGGCTTTAGGGATCTCAAGGCCCAAAAGGGTAAAGACGGTAGCGGCGATATTGCTCAAACCGAATTCACCTTCCTTGATCTTGATATCTTTATCACCGTAAATGATAAACGGTACCTTGCTCAGTGTATGTGAAGTCTTCGGTTTGATCGGATCGGTATCCTTCTTTCTTTTTTCATACATCTCGTCCGCATTGCCATGATCTGCCGTGACGATCAGCAAAGCTCCGACTTTATCGCAGGCTTCCATCAGCCTCTTAAGGCACAGATCGACAGCTTCGACACCGATGATCGTCGCCTCATAACTGCCGGTATGGCCGACCATATCGCCATTTGGATAGTTTACCCGATAGAATGAATTCTTATTCTCTAAGATCGCCGCACACAGTGCATCGGTTATCTCTGCCGATTTCATCCATGGTCTTTCCTCAAAGGGGACGACATCACTTTTGATCTCTACCCAAGTCTCAAGCTCATCCGAGAATTTCTCTGAGCGATTGCCGTTCCAGAAATAGGTAACATGTCCATACTTTTGGGTCTCGGAGATCGCATAAGATCTGATCCCGTCTTTTACAAGATATTCACTCATCGTATCTTTGATTGATGGCGGATTTACCAGGTAGTGATTGGGGATGTGCAAGTCACCGTCATACTCGAGCATGCCGGCATAGTAAACATCCGGTCTTCTGACACGATCGAAATGTTTGAAATCATCTTCATCAAAAGCTTTAGAGATCTCAATGGCTCTGTCACCACGGAAGTTGAACAAGACGACGGAATCATGATCTTCGATCGTACCTAAAGGTCTATCTTCATCATCAACGATGACGAATTCATGCAGATCCTGATCGTTTACACCAAGTTCTTCCCGATACGTCTTGACGGCTTCGGCAGCGCTTTTGAAGTGACGGCCGATACCTAAGACATGAGTATCCCAGCCGCGTTTTACCATATCCCAATTGGATTCGTAACGGTCCATCGTGATATACATACGACCACCGCCGGAAGCGATCTTGGCATCAAAGGTATCATCGTTCAATGAAGCCATGTGGGCCTCAAGGTCTTCGATATATTGTAAGCCCGAGGTCTCCGGAACATCTCTTCCATCCATCAGCGCATGGACTCTTATGCGCTCGATGCCCTCTTTTTTAGCCTGAGTGATCATCGCTTTCAAATGACTGATATTCGAGTGGACATTACCATCCGATAAAAGACCTAAAAAATGTAAAGTATGACCCTTAGCATTTGTGATGAGAGCTTTCCAGGTCTCGCTTTCATAGATCGAGCCACTGGCGATCGATTCATTGACGAGTTTTGCACCCTGGGAATAGATCTGTCCGCAGCCGATGGCGTTGTGACCGACCTCACTGTTGCCCATATCGCCATCACTCGGTAAGCCGACGGCTGTACCGTGAGCTTTGATCAATGTATGGGGATATTCTTTCCACAAGTAGTCAAGGGTTGGTGTATATGCCTGCTTTACGGCATTGCCTTCTTCATTTTTTGAAAAGCCAACACCATCCATGACGACTAATACTACTGGTTTGACGCTCATATATTTCCTCCTTTTTAACCATGTTCATTTTATCACAGATATCAGTTTTTGATTATTTTATTCTTCCGCAAATAGGCAATTAATTCGCGCCGACTTTTGAAATGGTGTTTGGCTCCTTTACAAAGGGCCATATGTTTTAAATGGCTTTCCAGATAATCCTTTTTGCGGCCACCAAAGAGGATCCAAGCCTGAAAATCAAGGTCGAAATGCTCATAAGCACCCAATGATTCCCGATAGCGATTGCGGTTTTTGAGATATCTTTTTAAGGCCGAAAAATAACAGAAGAAACGGTTGAAGTCGAGATAGTAGATCTCATCGCATTCGCTGAACCTTCTTTGGGCGATCCGATAATAATTGCCATCGATGACCCATTTGTCGTTTTCGCTTAAAAACTTCTGGGCGAGCTCTTCTTGTTCCTTGAGTGAGCGCGACGAAAAGTCGCCATAGAATTGGACCGTGTCCATGTAAAGGCAGGGTATCTTGTAGTATTCGCTCAGTATTTTGGCCAGCGTCGATTTCCCAGCGCCGCTATGGCCGATAATTACGATCTTCACAGGGATTATTGTACCATTTTAGTTTATAATAATTGTGTGAAAATTTACTTATGTCCCGCTCATTTAAAAAATACGCTCCTTGATTTTCTGCGCCAGGATAAAAAAGTCGTCTTAGGGATCAAG
>CALUZL010000051.1 GCA_944325295.1 uncultured Erysipelotrichaceae bacterium
CCAAGACGGTCGATGAAGTCCACGATGTCGGTGTCAAGGCGGTAAAGGATGGAGCTGCTTATTTGCGCAAAAACGGCGGCGAGATCAAAGAAAAGATCAATCAAATGGTAAACAAAACCAAGAAAAAGACAGATCCTGAGGATGTGAGTGAGGTTTTATAGGAGGGCCAAGATCATGGATGAGAAAGAAAGACAAGAATTAGAAGCTTCTATTGATTCTACTGTTGAAGAGATGAAAAGAAAGATCGAAGAGATCTCAAATGCAGCTGATGATATCAAAGATGAGGATGCCAAGGCCAAAGCGGCAGCCCTCAAAGAGCGAACCGTCGAGGTTTTAAACGGCGTCATAAATAAGCTGACGAAGATGGCGAAAGATCTTAAAGATTCCGAACAAGTGAAAAAAACGGTCACCTTTGTTTCAAGCAAGTCAAAAGAATTGGCTGATGCGACGATCAAAAAGATCAACGAAATCAAGGATGATCCCGATTTAAAGGCCAATGTGGCAAAGGCGTACGATGGTGCCAAGGATCTTGGCGGCAAGGCTTTAGAACAAGCCAAGGATCTCGGTACAAAAGTCATCGATAAAGTAAAGGAGATCAAAGATTCGCCCGAACTCAAAGAAGGGCTAAACAAAGTAACTGATAAGGTCAGCGATCTCTACGATCAGGCGATGGCCAACGAAAATGTTTCAAAAGTCGTCAATACGATCACCGATAAGGCTGCAAAGACCATCGATAATGTCAAAGACAACGTCAACGAGTTCATGTCAAGACCGGATGTTGTCCAAAAGATCGATAAAGCCAAGGAGACGACCGTCGATGTCGCCCAAAAAGCGGTCGATGCCCTAAGGGGATGGTTGTATCCTGATGATAAAGAAAGGAAGGAATGATGAAAAGAGTAACCATTTACGATGTAGCTCGCGAAGCTAACGTTTCCTTAGCTACAGTATCGCGAGTGATCAATGGTTCAAGTGTAGTCAAAGAGGCAACGCGTCAGCATGTCCAAGATGCGATCACCAAACTCGGTTATAAACCCAATGCGATCGCTCAGGGCTTGGCTTTGCAAAGGACTACGACTATCGGTCTGATCATTCCTGAAGCCAGTTTTACTTATACCGGCCAGATAATCAATGGTCTTTTGGATGTGGCCCGGATCTACAATTACAACGTGATGCTTCACACGATCACCGAAGGTATCACCGATGCCGAAAAGATCGTCGATGTCATCATCAAATCGAGAGTCGATGGAGTCATCATCTACAGCGACAAGATGATGGAAGACAGTATCAATATGCTCAACCACTACAACATTCCGATCGTCATGATCGCCAATAAGGGCAGCGGCGATTCTCTTTGCAGTGTCTATATCGATGTCGTCAAAGCAATTAAAGACCTGTGCAATCGCTATATCGGATATGGGGTAAGAGACATTGCCGTCTTGGATGACAGACGCAACCGCAACAGTGCCCGATTGATGGCTCAGGGTGCCAAGACTGCTTTTGAACAAAACGGACTGGAGTGGAATAACTTCATAACCATTCCCAATGAATACCGTTCGACATATCGTTTCGTAAGTCAGTATTTTGAGACGCACAAGCACCAATTGGTCATTGCCAATCGTGATTCTCAAGCTATGGCCGTGGTCAATGCCGCCAGAGAAAACGGCATCAAGATCCCTGAGGAGATGGAAGTCATCTGTTTGATCGATACCAAGTACAATTCGGCGGTACGACCAAAGATCTCTTCGTTTTCGATCCCATCATACGACTTGGGTGCCGTCAGTATGCGGGTCATGACCAAGATGCTTGAAAACGATCGGATCACTGATCGGGAAAAATGTTTGAATTATCTGTTTACCGCTAGACAGACGACAAAGAATTATTGATTAAGGGGCTACGAGCCCCTTATCTTGTGCTTTAAAAAACACTGATTATTAAGTATAATTAAGCCGTATTTTAGGAGTGAAGATATGAAATTGTTTGATGAATTGAAATGGCGTGGTCTTATCAAAGATATGACTTCGCCTGAGATCGAAGAAAAAATAAATAACGGCGGGATGACCTTTTACATCGGTACCGATCCGACTGGAGACAGTTTGCATCTTGGTCATCTTTCATCTTTTTTGATATCTAAGCGGTTAAAGGATGGCGGGCATCATCCGCTATTGTTAATAGGCGGGGCGACAGGACGCATTGGCGATCCCAAGCCAAATGCCGAAAGAGAGATGAAATCGATCGAAGAGATCGAACACAATATCCAAGGTCTTACAAAACAAGTCGAAGAATTGTTCGGTTTTGAAGTTGTAAACAACTACGACTGGACCAAGGATCTGACCGTTATCGATTTCTTCAGGGATTATGGTAAATACATAAACATCAACTACATGCTCGACAAAGACATCATCAGAAGAAGGATGGATAGCGGCATCACTTATGCGGAATTCAGTTACATGTTGCTTCAGGCAATGGATTTTTATCACCTCTATGTCACTAAAAACTGCACGATGCAGGTTGCCGGAAGTGATCAATGGGGCAATATCACAGCCGGTGTCGATCTGATCCGCAAAAAGCTCGGCAAGGAGGCTTATGCCTTTACGATGCCTTTGGTCACTGATAAGTCCGGCAATAAATTCGGAAAGTCGGAAGGTAATGCCCTTTGGCTTGACCGCAAGAAGACTTCTCCCTATACGCTTTATCAATTCTTGCTCAATGTCGAAGATGAGATGGTCATCGACTACTTGAAGATCTTTACTTTCTTATCAAAAGAGGAGATCGAAGCATTAAGCGCTGATCATGCGCAAAACCCCCACCTGCGCCATGCCCATAAAGCACTGGCCAAGGAGGTCGTGACCTTCTTGCATGGTGAAGATGGTTATTCAGAGGCTTTGAAGATCACGGAGACGCTTTTTGGCGGCGACATCAGGGACTTAAGTGTCGATGAACTCAAAGACGGTCTTAAAGATGCGCCGCACACGGCCATAACCTCAGGTATGAATATCTGTGATGTTTTGGTAAGCTGTGGGGCTTGCAAGTCAAAAAGAGAAGCGCGCGATCTCATAGGCGGTAATTCGATCGCTGTAAACGGTGAAAAGATAAGTGATATAAACATGAGCGTCGACGTCAAAGATGCGATCGGTGGCGAGTTGTGTATCATTAAAAAAGGACGTAAAAACTGGTTTGTTTGTGAATTTTAATGATGATTAAGAGGATATTTGTTTTAGTCATATGTCTTTCGCTACTGGTGGGATGTACAAATAACGATAGTGGTCAAAAAGACAAAAACCAGCGTTACTTTGATATGTTGGCACTTTTGCAGGACGTACAAAATTACAACAGTCAACCGGCACATTTTTCAATTGCTGCCGAACTCAGCAAGACAGATGACGGCTACCGTTTTTATGTGATCATCGATAAACCGCTGGTAGCTATGTACAACGTTCAGATAATGGCTATCGTCGAGGGTGATGACTATACGCAGACGATGGCGGCAAATGCCGGCATCTTTGAGGATACAGTCTATAATATGATTCCCAATCAAGTCGATACAGACAAGGGCTATGTCAAAGGGATATCGATAAGCGGTTTAACCCAAAGCAATCCCTGTTTCATCGATGTATTAGTCCGCTATCAAAAAAAGGATCTGACCGAAGTCATCCGTGAATATTACCGCTATGAAGTCGCCTATGAGGAGTCGGCAAGTGGAGACTAAAAGACAGTCGCTTTTACTTGGAGCTTTAGCCGGATCATTTGGAATATTTATTTCCAAGCTTTTGGGCTTGTTTTATGTTGTGCCCTTGAACTCATTGGCCGGTGAGGGCAATATGGTCTTTTACAGCATAACTTACACTTACTACGATCTCTTATTAAAGATCTGTGGTGCCGGCATACCTTTTGCGATCGCCGCTTTGGTCGCTAAGTATTACAGCCGTGAAGATTATCGCACCGTATTGCTCATTAAAAAACTCGGTTCTTCCTTTCTTTTGGCATCGAGTTTTATCATCACGGTCATCTTTTTGCTTGTAAGCAAAGATCTCGCCGGCGGTATCCTTGGCGAAGCGGCAAGTGAGGCCGATATCGATGCCTTGCGCAATCTTTTTTACATCCTTGCCATCGCCTTGATCCTGGTTCCTTTTTTGAGTTCGCTGCGCGGTTATTATCAGGGACTCAAACTCATGAAAGAATATGCGGCAAG
>CALUZL010000052.1 GCA_944325295.1 uncultured Erysipelotrichaceae bacterium
TGGACACCATAAGAAGTATAGTAATCGGTTGCCCAACAAATATTCTTTCTAGTGGTTCTATCAAATAAAAGTATATCCAAAAGATCCTTGGAGTGATTTGTCAATTCTTGTTCAATAATATCAATCATACCCAAATCACCTCCTATATGTTTTTCTTTTTAAATTTGACATTATGTTGTTGCTACTATGATTCATCTACATATCTCCTATAAAGTCTTAAAACCAATCATATTTTTATAAATAACACAAATAAGAATATCTGTATCAGTGAACATCTCAATCTATGTTTACATTAAATCGTCTTATTTCTTCGCACCAATTATTGATGGTTAAATCTACATTTTTAATTCCTGATAAATGAGCTAAAACGTGTCTTTTGTTCAATAAATAAATAAAACATATTACTTCTTTAGCGGTTCTGCGTTTTTCTTCTTCGCTCAAGAAAGTCATATAACTTATATCATTTAATCCTCTTGTTCTTTCTTCCATATGACTATCACCATTAAGAACAAGCCTATACATTAAATTTTTAAAATATTCTGCATAATCTTTGTCATCTATTTGTTGAAGAATAGTGTCGTCAAAAGATATCTCTTCAATACCCTTTTTATATGTAAAGGTAGAAAAAGCTTCTAATAAACGGCGCATCATATTCCCTATAGTTAACGAACCATCATTATTATTACCACATGCATACTCGTATATTGATTTCATAATTTCGGAATATTCATTTCGTTTTGAATAGCTAAATGAAATTAATTCTTTATTCTTTAACTCAAATGCAGAATAGGGCACTTTTTTATGCCCGTTACTTGCTATTTTATATTCACCACACACTTCATCGCCTATTTTTAAAAAATCATAAAAACTCTGAATGTCATGAGTCATTAACAGGATTTGACTTTCTTCATTATTAATGAGGATATCGGAGATCTTTGATCTTAAAAAAGACATAATCCCTACTTTATTTTCTAAATCAAAACTTGATACTGGATCATCAATTACTAGAATTAGTTTCTTTGAATACCCGTCTTTAATATCTTGGTTTGTAATTATTTCTGTAAAAAAATATGAAAGCGCAATTATGTTTCTTTCGCCGACAGATACTTTATTTGGTTTTACTGGATTTCCATTGCTTAATAATAAATATTTGTCTTTTTCTACTTTAATTTCTAATCTATTTTTTGCAAAGAATACATATCTTAAACTTTTATTGATTAAGTCAACAGCGATTTTAATATTCTTCTTTTGCGACTTTAAATCACTTAGCTCTTTATTGTAACAATCGATTTTTTCATTTGATTCTAAATAATCTCTTTCAGCCTTAACTTGCTTGGCTAGTGCTGTTTGTAATAATTTAATATCATTCTCCACCTCATAATGAGCTAAGCTTGCATTATCATTGGAGAGTTGCGCTTTAAGTTTAGCTTTTTCTTTAATTGCGTTATTGTATTTATTTATTTCATTCTGGAGTTTAAGTCTATAAATTTCGTACTGTTCAAGTAATGCATTCAAATTACAGAAAAAATCGGTAATAGGAGAATATGGATAATTAATTTTCTTTGTTATCTTTTCATTTATTTTTGAGATTTCTTTATTAATATCGATAACCAATCCCTTGCATTTAATATAATTATTTGAACCTAGAGGCTCCATTCCATCAAAGTCAACTTCTACTTCTCTCATTAATTTTTCTTCAAGATTTTTCTTATGAGCATCGATTTCTTCGGAAAGCACTTTTTCGATGCTGCCGATTAAATCTTGTTTCGTTTGATTAGAGATCTCTTGCAAGCAAAACGGGCACCTTTTTGTGCTGGTATTTGAAAACACCGATCTCATTTCGCTGATTTGTGACAACTTACCTTCTTCAATCAGATTAATCAAGTACTTCTCACGTTCAGATAATTCAGGTTTTTCTATCTTTCTAGAGAGTAAACATCTAAGCTCATCCTCTTTATAATTCAAATTTACAGTTGTAGTATCTTTAATTATAGTAGACTCATTTTCTGTCACTTTGCTTAACGTTTCTAAATTCTGTTCGAACCGGCTTTTTAAAATTTCCAATGTCTCTGAAGGTTGGATTGTAATGATATCATCGATAATTTTATTGTTAACACTGGCGTTTCGCTTATGATTATTTATTGTTTTCTCTCTTTCTGCCCAGTGCCCATTTCCTGTCAATTTCTTAGCAATACAAGAACGAAAATAAGCGGGCGATATGATGCTACTTTCATCGCTGAGCTCATCTAGTTTGTTTTTATACTCTTTGTTATTTATTTTTTCTTGATTTATTTTTCTTTCTGTATTTGAAATTTTATCTTCTAGATCTCCCAGCTCTCCTAACAGAACAATTGAATTTAATCCATCATCCTTAATTCTCACTCTTGAACTAATGTAGTCTTCATTAAATACGTATATAGACTGTAAATCATCATATAGAGAATCATTTTCATCATATAATTTGGCGCTTTCTATTCCATCGACTTCTTCGCCTTTTGCTTTGCGTACCGCATTAGAAATTGTGCTTTTTCCTGTACCATTTTTTCCATAAAGAAAGGTTAATCTTTTTTGTTCAGAAAACAATTCAAAGCTTTTTTCTGTATTGAAACAACCACCTGTTAATTGAATCTTTTTTAGCATAATAACCTCCCTTATACATTCGATAATTTCTAATATACATTTGAATATTTAGAATACTAACAACCGCTTATTTTATTTTTTTGTGTTTAAGTTCAATAATATCGTTTAACTCACAATCTAAAACTTCACATATCTTGACTAATATATCTAGTTGAACTGATTCATCTTTGCCTAGTTTCGCTAAGGCATTTGAAGTCATTCCAGTAGCTAGTCTTAGCTGGGTTTTTGTCATATTCTTATCAATCAATAACTTCCATAATTTGTTATATGAAATAGTCATCTTAAAGCTCCTCGTCTTCCGAAATCAATTACAAGTATTATATCATTTACAGTTCATATTTTAAATATCATATTGATTTATTCAATACTCGCCCTTCGTTTATACCTTGTTTTGTCCTAATACTATGAAGGACATATTTTTTGAAGAGATCTTTGAATTCGACTTGCGTTTTGTTTGTTTTCTGTCCTTACAAGTGAAGAGATATAAAAATCTTTTCATTAAGTGCTGATTCTGGGTGTCCATTTGACGTGTGCTTGTCTAAATAAGTGAAGAGATATCAGATAAATTTTCTTCAAATATGGCATTTAGGGTGTGCATTTTAAAAGCGTTTATCCAAATAAGTGAAGGGAGTGATGAAGAATGAAAAGCGATAGCTTTTATAAGTTACCAAAAGTATTGTTTAGCGATGATAGATATAAAGATTTGTCTACCGATGCCAAAGTGCTTTATAGCTTACTTTTAGATCGCAACAGCTTGAGCGTTAAAAACGGTTGGATTGATAATTACGGCAGGTATTATCAATATTTCACCATCAAGGAATGCGAAGAAAAACTTAACTTTAGTCACGATAAAATCATCAAGTTATTTAAAGAACTAGAAACAAATGGCTTGATCTCAAGAAGAAGACAAGGCAAAGGCAAGCCTAGCATTATCTATGTTCATCATTTATGAATTCGATATTTAAGGCTTTATGAATACGCAAAACAAGAAGGCATTAATACTGATGAAGTAATACTAGAGATTATTACCAGCTCAAAAAATAAGTATTAGTAGTTTGTCTATATACCTTCTTAAAAACAGAATACAAAGGAGCAGATGAAAATGAACGATATTATAAAGAGTGTTGATATTGCCTCATTAACTCCTTTTGAAGATCATCCATTTAAGTTAAGAGATGGTGAAGAACTAGAGGAGCTTATGGCAAGTATCAAGAGGAATAAAATCATTGAACCACTAATCGTTAGACCTTTTTCTTCAGTTGGTAAATATGAAGTTATCTCAGGTCATAGAAGACTTGATGCCTTAAAGCAATTAGGGATTAAAGAGGCGCCAGTTATTATCAAAGATCTATCAGATGAAGAAGCAGTTATGATGATGGTTGATTCAAACTTAAAAAGAGAAAACATTTTACCAAGTGAAAAAGCCTTAGCTTATAAGATGAAACTAGATGTTTTGAAAAGACAAGGGGCTAGAACAGATTTAACTTTTTTCCAACGTGGGGAAAGGTTAAGAAATAACGATTATCTCGCCACTCAACTTGGCATCGGTAAAGAAACATTACACCGTTATATCCGTTTAACTTACTTGATTCCAGAGCTATTGAAGATGGTAGATGAAGGAAATATCTCATTAACACCAGCGGTTGAATTATCTTATCTTAAAGAAAATGAACAGTTGATTGTTTATGAAGAGATAAGCTATTTAGATGCTACACCATCATTATCGCAAGCACAAAGGTTAAAGGCTTTATCCAAAGATGAAATACTTACTAAAGATTCTATCTATGCCATATTAAGTGAAGCTAAGGGCAATCAAAAAGAAGTCTTAAAACTTCCTGTTGATAAGATCAAAGCATATCGCCCTAAAGCCAGCACTTATAAGGAACTTGAGGATTTCATCATTAAAGCTTGTACTTATTATCAAAGATATTTAGAAAGACAAAAAGGTAGGGATCGATGATGGATGAAAAAGATATAGCCTTATCTTCAGTAATACTAAATGCCCTAGCTTTATATCTAAAAGATGAAGCAATCAAGTTTTATCAAAGCGATGATGTTAAAAGGTTTTATGAGGAATATCATAAAAAGCCTGTCAAGGATGTAAATGACACAAATGACAAAGTAAATGTTTAATTCAATAATGTAGCTAAGGAAAGGAGGTTAAAGCCTATGAAGGTAGTCATCTATGCACGATTTTCAAGTCATAGTCAGACCGAGCAATCCATTGAAGGACAATTAAAGGTCTGTTATGAATACGCCAAAGATCATGACTATACTGTCATAGGCGAGTACATTGACCGTGCTCAAAGCGCTAAAACAAGTGATCGGATCGAATTTCAAAAGATGATCGCTGATAGTGACAATAAGACCTTTGAAGGAGTGCTTGTCTATCAGCTTGATCGTTTTGCCAGAAATCGTATCGATAGCGCCATCTACAAATCGAGGCTTAAAAAGAACGGAATCAAAGTAATATCAGCTAAAGAAAATATCTCTGAAGATGCATCAGGCATTCTAATGGAAGGTGTTCTTGAATCAATGGCAGAATATTATTCAGCTGAGTTATCGCAAAAGATAAGACGAGGAATGGATATCAATGCCTCTAAGTGCTTATCAACGGGATCTAATCCCGGACTTGGCTATAAAGTTGATAAAGATCGTCAGTTCTATGTCGATGAAGACGAAGCTAAGATCGTAATTGAGATATTTAAAAGATACGCCAGAGGCGAAACTAAAAAGGAGATCGTTGAAGATCTTAAACGGCGACAAATCAAGACTTCTAGAGGCAATTACTTCGCTCCTAATAGTCTTAATCACATCTTATGGAATAAGCGCTATATCGGCATCTATATCTACAAGGATAAAGAAATCAAGGATGGTATGCCAAGAATAGTTGACGATGACTTGTTTTATAGAGTACAGGAAAGATTAGATAAGAATATGTATACTAAATCGCAAACTAAAGCCAAGGAAGAATATCTATTAACCACTAAATTATTCTGTGGTCATTGTAATGAAATGATGACGGGTTATAGTGGAACAAGTAAAACAGGTAGGTCATATCATTACTATACCTGCAAGAATACACGTAAAAAGCTGTGTGATAAAAAGCTCATTGATAAAACTTATTTAGAAGATCTGGTGGTTGAATATTGCCTAAAGCTACTTGATAAAGAAAGTATAAAATACCTATCTAAAATGATTGCAGATGAGTGTAAAAAGACGGAAGAATCATATATCATCAAAGATCTTAAAAAGAAGTTAAATGAGACTGAAACCGCCATCAACAACCTATTTAAAGCATTAGAATATGGAACTGCATCAGAATTAGTACTTGTCCGCTTAGAAGAAAGGCAAAAGGATAAAGCTAATTTAGAAAAAGAATTGGCTATTGAAGAAACGAAAAATATTATTTTGACTGAAGATGAAATAACAACATTTCTAACTTATATATCAAGTAAACCAGTTACTGATATCAAACAAAAGAAAGCTTTGATCAACATCTTCGTTCACTCGGTATATTTATATGACGATCACTTTGATCTCATATTGAATGGCAGCG
Organism: uncultured Erysipelotrichaceae bacterium; assembly: GCA_944325295.1. Classification (GTDB taxonomy): domain Bacteria; phylum Bacillota_I; class Bacilli_A; order Erysipelotrichales; family Erysipelotrichaceae; genus JAHHTG01. The sequence continues at coordinate 6,200 of CALUZL010000052.1, forward strand.
ATAAGAGATTAAACATCGACAGTATACCGATTACATATATCGATGCAGCACTAGAAAGCAAAGAACCTGTCCATAGTTCGTCTGTAAAGAGATTAGTTCCACCATTGAAGATTAAACCCTTAGAAATAAGGGTTTTTATATTGTCTAACGTAAACACCATCCACATGATAGTTTAAAAGCATACCCTAAATCCACGATAGTTTAAATGACCTTTTTAATTCAAGACAGGTAACTCAAAATAAAGCGACTTGGATGGCTTAAAATGTACAGATGCGAGTGGCTCAAATATAGCGACGTAATCAGCTATCATCTAAACACTATATACCTATGAATATGGCAAGAAATATCTTATACGATATCAGGTTTGGTAATTGTTTCTATACATTTGATGAAAACTTCATTTGTTGCTAAACAATCGGACAAGCTTCTGTGAGCATTATCTCTATATAGTTTCAGTTCCATCTTACACACTTCTTCGAGAGAATATTTATCGAGCGAGAACGATTTCTTCGCAAGTTCGTATGTATCATAAAATTTAATTCTTTTCTGGTCTAGTACTTTTGAGCCGCTGACAAAAAGGAACTTTAAATCAAATACAATATTGTATCCTACTACATCGAAACCGGCTATATATTTATCGAAATCCTCTATTACTTCGTCTATGTGTGGAGAATTTTTAACCATATCATTAGTTATTCCGTTAATAGAAGTTATTTTACTTGTGATTTTGTTACTTGGATTTATTAAAATTGAAAAACAATCAACCGGTTGATAATCTACACATCTTATGGCACTAAGTTCAATTATTGAATCTTTATCTGCATATAAACCTGTTGTTTCTATATCAATCACTACATATTTTATCAATTTACTTTTATCAAATTGTCTACCCACTCTTGATATAGGGATATTTTTGATATCTATAAGAGATTTTCTACTGACTTTGTTCCCGTAATTAATATTTATCTCATGTCTGGGTATAGACAATAGTTTATCGTTGAAAAATTGAAGATTATCAATGAATGTTGGGATATTTTTAACACCATATGATATTTCGTTTCTTATAGTACTAAATGCGTAATTGACATCATAGTAATATCCGAATTCAGTATTGTATCCAGAAGGAAAATTACTTTCTTTCGCTTTTACTAGAATATATACAGGAAACATGCTTGCGTTTACATGACTAAGTATTTCTGACATTTTATGATATAAAATCAATTGCTCATTAAGTGTTTTATCGACGGAATTGAATAAATATGAATACTGTTCACTCAGTAAAATATAATTACCATAAGAACTGAGACTTAAATCGTATTCATGCTCGCCTGATCTTATTGCATATATCGACTTAAGTAAATCAAAAAAACTAACTAATTTAATGTCGGTGTGAAAAACACCAAAATCAGTATGCATGTATTTATAGCCTTTTTTGCCCTTTTTAATAAATATTTTATTGAATTGATTACGATCTATATTATCGATTATTTTATTGCCTTTTTCGCAGTAATCATTCCATTTATTAACATTTTCAGAAGTCATAGAATTGAAATTGGCAGCTATTTTTTCATACAAATCTAATTGTTCGTTATCAAATACACTATTTCTATATAGGTCTTCTTCATCTCTTTCTTCGACCATATTATTAGACTTAGTTTTAAATCTATCAAAAATACCCATAAACATGCCTATACTATAGGGAGTTAGCTGAACTACAGATAAACTCACTTACGCATCAATGATATCATTTAATAACCCAATTTTAAATTTTTTCTAGCTTTTGTTCGTGTAAACTAAGTGTGGAATATAAAAAGCGATATATTCTTTATGATCGATTTGAAAACTTTAAGAAAGTATACACCTACTGTCTTTTTAAACTGTCCTTTACCCAATATAGTCACTGATCGTTTATAATGTAGACATATGAAAAAGGTGTTGATCTTCTTTTTAGTGAATGTCGTTTTATTGCTGCTTGTTTCTTGTGAGGCAAATAGAGAAGGAACTATTAATTATCAATTCTACACCATCCCAAGATCCATGTTGACAAAAGAAACGATCGAATGGTTGGAAAATTTCAATTCATTACCTCGCAAATCACAAATTGCTGTCAGCTACTTCCCACCGGATCTCGCTGAAGCAATACATGATATATATGGTGATGTCCCAATCTATAGATGATGTCCATTGCGCCCTATTTGTTTAGTCTTGTGTGAAAAGGTAATTTCAATGATATTACTGTGTGATGTACTTTATTTCAAATAAGAAGATATAATTGTAAATTATGACAAAGTGTTTACTTTTAGACCATCAAAAAAACTCCTTTTGGGAGCTTATTTATTTAATGGTGATCCCCGAGGGATTCGAACCCTCGACCCTCTGATTAAGAGTCAGATGCTCTGCCAGCTGAGCTAGGGGATCAATCTGATAGCTGTATTATTCTAGCATATAACACTAATTAATACAACCAATTTTTAAGTAGCGTTTTGGAAATAAAAACCTTTAGCAGCTACTAAAGGAGGTCTTTTATATGGTGACTTGTACGGGATTCGAACCCGTGAATGCCGCCGTGAAAGGGCGGTGTGTTAAGCCGCTTCACCAACAAGCCATTAAAAATGGCGCCTAAAACAGGGCTCGAACCTGTGACCTAACGGTTAACAGCCGTTTGCTCTGCCAACTGAGCTATTTAGGCACCTGCCGTATTATAATACCACAACTCCTTTCTCATAGCAAGCTAATTTTGAAAGGAATCGTGGTATAGACGGACAAAGATTAAACTAATTCGATCGAAGCTACAGGAGCGTTATCGCCACGGCGATAGCCAAGTTTTGTAACTCTGGTGTAGCCACCATTACGATCTTTATATTTAGGTGCTATTTCAGTAAAAAGAATCTGAACAGCTGTCTTTCCATCCTTGCGGCTGACATTTCTGATATAGGAAGCTACTTGACGACGTGTATGGACATTATCAACTTTCGCTGTTTGGATAAGTCCGTCGACAACAGTCCTCAGTTCTTTAGCTTTCATTTCTGTTGTCTTTATTTTACCGTTTAAAATTACATCGGTAGCTAAGTTTCTCAGAAGCGCACGACGATGGTCGGCAGTACGTCCTAATTTACGGTTATGCATACAAATCTCCTTTACTAATCATGAAGCTTGAAATGCAGGCCCATGCTTTGAAGTTTCTCTTTGACTTCTTTGAGTGATTTCTTACCCAAATTGCGGACACGTGACATTTCTTCTTCCGTTTTCTGTGTTAATTCTTCAACGTTAGAGATACCGGCTCTCTTTAAACAATTGTAACTGCGAACGGTTAGATCCAAATCCTCAATGGCAACATTTACCTGTTTCGCCTTAGGTTCATTGGATTTGTCCTTCATTACATTCTCACTCTCCTTGATCACTTCATCGATATTTTCAAACATTGAAAGATGATCGATAAGGATCTTTGCAGCCCATGCGACTGATTCGGCAGGGGTGATTGAACCATCAGTCCAGACCTCAAGGATTAAACCGTCATATTTAGCGCTCTGACCGACACGAGCCGGCTCTACAGTGTAATTGCACTTTTTGATCGGCGTATAGATCGAATCGGTATAGATCGTTCCAATGCCTTGAGAAGAGCTTTGATAGAGCTGTTTGTTTTCATCAGCACTTACATACCCACGTCCATTTCTGACCTTGAGTTCCATCTCAAGACTACCCCCGGCTGCCACCGTCGCGATCTCAAGATCGGGATTGAGGATCTCAACGCCCGTCGGACAAACGATATCACTGGCACTGACATTGGCAGGACCGGTAACGGTGATCCGTAATGTATAACTATCATCTCCGTCTACCTTTAAGATGAGATCCTTGAGTCGTAAGATGATCATCGTAACATCTTCCTTGACACCCGGAATAGATGAGAATTCGTGGAAGACACCGTTTATTTTGACAGAATAGATACCGCCGCCCGGTAAGCTTGACAGCATGACCCGGCGCATAGCGTTGCCTAAAGTCGTGCCGAAGCCTCTTTCAAGCGGAGTTACGGTAAACTTGCCGTAATTCTCCTCCTGTTCATTGGTTATAAGTTCAAATTTCGGACGTTCGAATTTCTGCATAGGCCCTCCTTAACCTCTCGGTTTCTTTGGTGGACGACATCCATTATGTGGAATCGGTGTTACATCATTGATTGCTGAAATCGAAAGACCAGCAGTTTGAAGTGAGCGGATCGCTGCTTCACGACCGGGACCCGGACCTTTGACATTGACCTCGACAGTCTTCATGCCATGATCGATCGCCGTCTTTCCGGCTGCCTCAGAGACCATCTGAGCAGCATAAGGTGTGGATTTACGTGATCCCTTATAACCTAAAGCTCCGGCAGATGACCATGCTATTACATTACCGGCTTCATCGGTGATCGTAACGATCGTATTGTTGAATGTAGAATGGATGTGAGCGACACCGCGGGCTACATTCTTCTTGACACGTCTTTTACGTGTGGTTTTTTGTTGTGCCATAATTTATCCTCCTACTTCCTATTTCTTCTTGTTAGCTACAGTACGACGAGGACCTTTTCTGGTTCTAGCGTTCGTTTTCGTTCTCTGTCCTCTTACCGGCAGACCCTTACGATGACGAATACCGCGATAGCAAGCGATCTCCATCAAACGTTTGATGTTCAGCTGAACTTCTCTTCTGAGGTCACCTTCAAGTTTATAGGAATCAAGAGCCTTTCTGATGAGATTGAATTGTTCATCAGTAAGATCCTTAACGCGGATATCTTCAGAAATACCGCATTCTTTTAATACTTTTTTAGCTGTTGGTAAACCAACACCATAGATATATGTCAGGGATACTACAACGCGCTTATCGTTTGGAATATCCACACCAGCTATACGAGCCATTGATTTTCTCCTCCCTTTTAACCTTGTCTCTGTTTGTGTTTAGGGTTTTCACAGATAACCATTACTCTACCCTTGCGTTTGATAACGCGGCATTTGTCACAGATTGGTTTTACAGATGGTCTAACTTTCATCTTTACCTCCTTTAGACACTACTTTTGTCGAAATGTAATTCGCCCACGTGTTAAGTCATAAGGTGAAATCTCTACAGTTACACGATCACCCGGTAAAATGCGGATGTAATGCATACGGATTTTACCGGAAACGTGAGCTAAGATCTCGTGTCCATTTTCCAGTTTCACCTTGAATTGAGCATTTGGTAACGTATCCGTTACAATACCCGTAATTTCGATTACGTCTTGTTTCGCCACTTAATCCTCCTTAGTCAATATTTCGTATCCGTCATCGGTTATAGCTACTGTATGTTCGAAGTGGGCTGCCCAAGAACCGTCCTTGGAAACGACGCCCCAGCCATCCGGCAGAGTGCGGCATTGTGGCCTTCCCATAAAGACCATCGGTTCCACGGCGATGACCATACCTTTTTTTAGTTTCTCCAAGGTGTGGGGCATGCCGACATTTGGGATCGCCGGGTCCTCATGAAGATTTTTTCCAACCCCATGACCCGTGTACTCGATCGGCAAGCTGAATCCGAATCTCTCCACATAGGACTGAACGGCATGAGCGATATCACCGACATGGTTGCCGGGTTTTACCATCTCAAGACCTTTAAACAGCGATTCTTTTGTAACATCCAATAGTTTTTGATGTTCAGCGGAGATCTGGCCTACAGCATAACTCCATGCGCTGTCGCCATGATATCCTTTATAACAAGCGCCGACATCGATGGAGATGATATCTCCCTCTTGCAAGATACGATGATCGGGAATACCATGCACCAACATGTTGTTGATACTGGTACAGACGCTTCCAGGAAACCCCTGATATCCTTTAAAAGAAGGTGTCGCACCCATCGATCTGATGACTTCTTCAGCTATCCTATCGATATCTAAGGTACTTATGCCAGGTCTTACGATCTCGGCCATGACCTTATGGACATGACCGACGATGCGACCTGCTTCTCTCAATAGGGCGATCTCTCTATCTGATTTGATCGTGATCATGAGATTTTCCCAAGCGCGCCCTTGATAAGCGTAAAAACTTCATCGATCGTACCATCGCCGTCAATATGCTCGATACTTACATGATCCCTGTAATAGTCAAGCAGCGGCTTGGTACTCTTTTCATATTCACACAAACGGGTCTTGAGACTTTCAAGGGTATCATCACCCCTTGTGTAAAGCTCACCACCGCACACATCACATACGCCCTCGACCTTACTGGGGTTATTGCTTATGTGATAAGTCGTGCCGCAATTTTTACAAACACGCCTGCCGGTGATCCGTTTGGCTATAACTTCCTCATCAAGATCTAACTGCAAGATCGCATCGATCTTGATGCCTAGATCCTTACATAAGCCATCCAAGTCTTCGGCCTGAGCTAAAGTCCTGGGATAGCCATCCATCAAAAAGCCTTTTTTGGCGTCATCTTTTTTGAGACGCTCAAAGATGATCTGATGGATCACTTCATCGGGAACAAGCAGTCCTTTGTCCATGTAATCCTTGGCTTTGAGACCAACTTCACTTTGACTTTTGACCGCTTCTCTTAGAAGGTCGCCGGTCGAGATGTGTAAGAGCTCATACTCTTTACACAATCTTTCCGACATCGTTCCTTTGCCACTTCCGGGGGCTCCCATAATGAGCAGATTCATCCTAGTGTCCTACAAATCCACGGTACTGTTTTGAGGTCATCTCACCTTTTAGTTGTTTTACCGTTTCCATCGCTACACCGACAACGATGATTATACCGGTTCCACCGATAGCAGCACTATGCGGTAGTCCGAATAACATCGTTAGGATGTAAGGAAGGATCGCGATAAAAGTTAAAAGGATCGCCCCCAAGACCGTGATGCGGTTTAAGACCTTAGAGATATAAGTTCTGGTCTCAACGCCCGGTCTGACACCGGGAATATAAGTCCCCTGCTTGTTCAGATTTTCCGAAAGCTTGTCCGGATCAACCGTCAAGTTTGTATAGAAGAAGGTGAACAAGATGATCAAGATACCATAGATGATCAGGGCGTGTGGCTTCGTAAGATCAAAGAAATTTGACAGCCAATTGAAAGCGTCCTGATTGATCCAGGATGTAATAATCTGCGGTGCTTGGACCAAAGCACTGGCGAAAATGACCGGAATGACATTAGCCGAATTTATCTTGAGCGGTAAATGATTGAGATCGCCCTTGGTCCGATTATAAGTATGACTTGTCGAATACTGGACTGGGATCCTTCTTTCAGCCATCTGCATCGCGACAACTAAGACGATGATCAGGATGAACATGATGATGTAGGCAATAAAGCCGACAATGCCGCTGGCGCTGGCACCGGTACCTAAAGCCGCATTGTAGACGGTCATGAAACTTGATGGGAATCCGGCAACGATACCGGCCATGATGATCATCGAAACGCCGTTTCCGGCACCTTTAGTCGAGATCTGATCACCGATCCAAAGCAAGAACATCGTTCCCGCCGTTAAGATGATGGCAATGTACAAATAAGTTACAACCGACGGATTGTCGACGATGCCGTAGGAATCAGAGAACATCTTGACGATGAAAAATCCCTGAAACAGAGCCATGACGACACCCAAGTAGCGGGTGATCCGGTCAAGTTGTTGTTTACCCTTCTTGCCGCTTTTAGCCATTTCGGCCAAAGGTGGTATGATGTCCATACTCAAGAGGTTGACGATGATGCTGGCGGTGATATAAGGGCCAACACCAAGGGCAAAAATCGACATCTGTTCGATCGATCCGCCCCCCAGCAAACTCATCATACTTAAGATCGAGTTGCTGGAAAGATCGATTACCGTATCATTGATCCCCGGAGCCGGGATACCGGCACCGAGTCTGAAAACGAACAGCATCGCCAAAGTAAAGAGGATCTTCTTTCGGATTTCTTTGTTTTTGAAGAAATCGACAAAGACGCTGACCATCTTAGATTACCTCGACTTTACCGCCTGCTTTTTCGATCGCTGCTTTTGCGGACTTAGAAACCTTATGGCAATGGACAGTGAGTTTTTTCTCAAGCGTCCCATCACCCAAGATCTTAATACCATTCAATTCTTTTTTGACGATACCCTTATCCATCAGAAGTTCAACAGTCACATCCGTACCATCTTCCAAAAGATTAAGTGTACTCAGGTTGACGATCGCGTACTCTTTGCGGGTCGGATTAGTGAAACCGCGTTTTGGAATACGTTTATAGATAGGTGTCTGACCACCTTCAAAACCGATCGCAACACCACCGCCGGAACGGGCATTTTGACCCTTGTGACCCTTGCCGGCAGTCTTACCGGTTCCGGAGCCCTGGCCACGTCCAAGACGTTTACGTTCTTTACGAGCGCCCTCGTTGTATTCTAATTCATGTAATTTCATGGACGTTTCCTCCTATCTGATCTCTTCGACTTTTTTAGAGCGAAGTTTACTGATATTGTTTACGGTACGCAACTGTTTTAAAGCTTCAACGGTTGCGTGTACGGCATTGATCGGTGTTCTTGAACCGATACATTTTGAAAGGACATCTTCGATTCCGGCAAGTTCAAGGACCGCACGGACCGGACCACCGGCGATGACACCGGTACCTTCTGCTGCCGGTTTGAGCAATACTTCACCGGCACCGTAATTACCGATCACCGGATGGGGTATCGTCTTTTTATTGTTTACAAGCGGAACTCTAAAGACGCTCTTGCGGGCAGCTTCGCTTGCCTTTCTGATTGCATCCGGTACTTCGTTGGCCTTGCCAAGTCCGAAACCGACCTGACCCTTGTGATCACCGACGACGACCAAAGCGCTGAAACGCATTCTACGACCACCTTTTACCGTCTTTGAAATACGGTTGATGACGACAACCCGCTCATCAAATTCTTTTTGAGGGCGATCAAATCTTCTTGGTTTTCTGTTGTTATTCTCCATAAGGTCCTCCTAGAATTTTAAGCCGGCTTCTCTGGCAGCATCGGCAACAGCCTTTACACGGCCGTGGTAGAGATAACCACCGCGGTCAAATACGACATTTTCGATATTTTTAGCTAAAGCTCTTTTAGCCAATTCAGTACCGACAGTCTTTGCAGCTTCAATGTTTGAACCATTTTCGAGCTTGAGTTCGACGCTTGAGCAAGAAACGAGAGTCTCACCTTTGACGTCGTCGATTATCTGACAGTGGATATGACTGTTAGAGCGGAAAACGTTGAGTCTTGGGCAAGTTGCTGTCCCGGAGATCTTTCTTCTGACACGGGCATGTCTTCTCTGACGTACTTTATTCTTATCTGTCTTCTTTAACATTTCAATTCTCCTTTACCTACTACTTACCAGCTGTCTTACCCTCTTTACGACGGATATGTTCATCCTTATAGCGGATACCTTTGCCCTTATATGGTTCCGGTTTCTTGAATGAACGGATATTGGCAGCGACTTCACCGACTCTTTGTTTATCGATTCCTGATACCTTGATCTCTGTAGCGCTTGGTACTTCGACTGTTACGCCATCTTCGACCGTAAACTCGATCGGATGTGAATAGCCGAGGTTAAGTGTTAAGACCTTGCCGCTTAAAGCAGCACGATAACCGATACCTTCGATCTGAAGTTCTTTGGTGAAACCTTCAGAGACACCGACGATCATGTTGTGAAGCAAAGCTCTAGTCGTTCCGTGAAGCTGTTTGGTGTGCTTCTCTTCGTTAGCTCTTTTACATGTAATGGTTTGTCCTTCTTGCTCAATAGCGATAAGCGGACTGAATTGACGTACTAAAGTTCCTTTTGGACCTTTGACAGTCACCTCATTGCCGGCACCGATCGTAACTTCGACCCCTGCCGGAATGGTAATCGTTTTATTCCCGATACGTGACATTTCTACATTTCTCCTTAACTAAATTACCATACGTAAGCGACTACTTCGCCACCTGCATGGTTCTTTCTGGCGTCACGATCACACATCATACCTTTCGATGTTGAGATGATCGCCATGCCAAGACCATTGAGCACTCTTGGGATAGCATCGCTTTTTGCGTATACTCTAAGACCTGGTTTTGAAATACGTTTGATACCAGATATAACTTTTTGATGATTCGGACCATATTTAAGAGTGATCACGATCATCTTGTCTCTTACTTTTTCGCCTTCGACCTTATAGGTATCGATATAGCCTTCCTGCTTGAGGATCTTGGTTATATCTTCTTTGACTCTGCTATAAGGAATGCTGACGGTCTCATGATTTGCAGCTAAACCGTTACGGATTCTGGTGAGCATATCCGCAATAGGATCTGTCATATTCATCACTCTTAACCTCCTTACCAACTAGCCTTCTTTACTCCGGGGATCTGGCCTTTGTATGCCAACTCTCTGAAGCAAATACGACATAATTTATACTTTCTTAATACCGAATGCGGACGTCCGCAGCGTTCACAGCGCGTATACGCTCTGACTGCATACTTTGGTTTACGTGCGCATTTAATCTTCATTGATGTCTTAGCCATAACTTCCCTCCTTATTTAGCAAACGGCATGCCGAGCTGACTCAACAATTCGTGTGCTTCCTCATCGGTATTCGCACTCGTTACGATAACGATATCCATACCTCTGACTCTTTGAACCTTATCATATTGGATCTCAGGGAAGATGATCTGTTCTTTGACACCTAAAGTGTAATTACCTCTACCGTCGAAAGCAGTATTGCTTACACCGCGGAAATCTCTGACACGCGGCAGGGAAATATTGACGAGTTTATCAAAGAAATCATACATCTTTTCATTGCGCAGATCGACTTTACAACCGATAGCCATGCCTTCACGCAATTTGAAGTTAGCGATCGACTTTTTAGCCTTTGTGATGACCGGTTTTTGACCGGTGATATCTGTGAGCTCCTGTACGGCCTCATCAAGGGCTTTCGGATTGGCGATCGCATCGCCGACACCGAGGTTGATCGTGATCTTGATGAGTTTCGGAGCCTGCATCGGAGATGAATAATTGAACTTCTTCATCAAGTTAGCTTTGACTTCCTTGTTGTATTTTTCCTGAAGACGATTCATTATTTCTTACCTCCTTTCACGGTCGTACCCGACTTTTTATAATATCTGACTTTTTGGTTCTTCTCCATGCGATAGCCGACTCTTGAAGCTGACTTGGCTTTGGAGTCATAGAGCATGACATTGGATACATGGATAGGCATTTCTTTGTCGATGATGCCGCCATCCGGATTGACCTGTGATGGCTTTAAGGCCTTCTTGACGATGTTTACGCCCTCGACTACGACTTTATCCTCTTTTGGTAAAGCTTCGATGACTTCACCGATCGTACCTTTATAATGTCCAGTAATAACTTTGACTTTATCACCTTTTTTAATTTTCATGTAAAGCCTCCTACTATAATACTTCCGGTGCTAAAGACACGATCTTCATAAAGTCTTTATCACGAAGTTCTCTTGCCACCGGGCCAAAGATTCTGGTCCCTCTTGGCGTCTTATCATCTTTGATCAAAACGGCCGCATTGTCATCAAATTTGATATAAGAACCGTTAGGTCTTGAAATACCGTATTTGGTTCTGACGATGACTGCTTTAACGACTTCACCTTTTTTGGCGTTACCGTTTGGCTGTGCATCTTTTACTGAGCAGACGACGATATCACCGATGTTTGCCGTCTTACGTCTTGATCCACCTAAGCATCTGATAACCAGCAACTCTTTAGCACCGGTATTGTCAGCAACTTTTAAACGTGTTTCGTTCTGAATCATCTTTAAACCTCCTAAAGAATTACGGCTTTTTCAACGATACGTACTAAACGGAAGTGCTTGTCCTTACTGAGAGGACGAGTTTCCATGATCTCAACGATATCGCCGATCTTAGCTTCGTTATTTTCATCGTGAGCTTTGAACTTACGAGAAATCTTTACCTGCTTTCCATACAATGGATGGCTTTTGCGAGTTGCGGTCTCGACAACGATGGTCTTATCCATCTTATCGGAAACGACTGTGCCACGAAGTACACGTCTTCTTGTATCTCTAACCATTCGCTGTTTCCTCCTTTTCTCTTTCTGTTTGGACAGTCTTGATCCTGGCGATAGTCTTGCGGATCTCGCGGATGCGCATCGGATTATCGATCTGACCAGTAGCCTTTTGGAATCGCAGGTCGAACAATTCCTCTTTTAATTCATCGACCCATTTTACTAATTCGTCGTTTGACTTATCTCTGATCTCTTTAATATTAATCATAGGACTGTCTCACCTTTCTTTATAAACTTACATTTAACCGGCAATTTATGTGATGCAAGACGGAAGGCCTCACGAGCGATCTCCTCGCTTACGCCACCGATCTCAAACATTACTCTGCCCTTTTGAACGACTGCTACCCAGCCCTCAGGTGCACCTTTACCGGAACCCATACGGACTTCAAGTGGTTTTTTAGTGATCGCAAGTTGTGGGAAGATCTTGATCAAGACCTTACCGCCACGGTTCATATAACGAGTCATGGCGACACGGGCAGCTTCGATCTGACGGTTGGAAACGTAAGCACCGGTCATGGCGACTAAGCCGTATTCACCAAAGACGACATCCTTACCGGCTTTTGACTTACCTTCGTAACTCAAACGATGAGGACGACGATATTTTGTTCTGTTCGGCATTAACATGATTAATTACCTCCCTTTTCTTCGACTGTTGGTGCTGCTTCAGCTTTGACTTCCTCAGCCTTAGCCTCGCTCTTTACCTCTTCAGTCCTGTTGTTTCTGCGGAAATTGCGATTACCGCGATTGTTGCGGCGATCGTTGCGCATTCCCTTTGGTCTTTCCGGTTCTTTGACCATTTCGCCCGGTAAGACTTCACCACGGCAGATCCAGACCTTAACTCCGAGTTTGCCATATGTCGTCATAGCTTCTTCCCAAGCGTAATCGATATCACTTCTCAAAGTATGCAAAGGAGTGACACCTTCTGAATAACCTTCAGTTCTGGCGATATCGGCACCGCCTAAACGTCCTGATACCGCTGTTTTTATACCTTTGGCACCGGCACGCATCGTAGCCTGGATAGCCTTCTTTTGTGCCGTTCTGAATGACTGTCTTTCTTCAAGCATCTTGGCAATCTTCATCGCGACAAGTCTTGCATCAAGGTCTGGATTCAAGACTTCAACGACGTTGATGTTGATATCCTTCTTGGTGAGCTTTTCAAGTGCTTTCTTTAAAGATTGGACTTTGGCACCATCCTGACCGATGAATAAGCCCGGACGTGCAGTACGGATCATGACTTCAACGCGATTTTTAAGTCTTTCGATCTCGATCCTTGATACCATACAATCTTTGCATTCTTTTTCGATAAGCTTTCTGATCTTGATATCTTCTTGCAAGAGTGTGCCATATTCTTTTTCGGCATACCAACGTGATTCCCAATCACGGATGACACCGACTCTGAATCCGATTGGACTAACTTTCTGACCCATGTGCTTGCCTCCTATCTCTCTTCAACAACCACAGTGACATGGCTGCATCTCTTATTGATGCCATAAGCACGGCCTTTAGCACGTGGCATGTAACGTTTTAGTGTAACTGCTTCATTGGCATAGCATGCTTTGACAT